>JAHEIV010000165.1 GCA_024639205.1 Deltaproteobacteria bacterium
CAGTATGGCCACCGGGAGGATCCCTTTGGATGGAAGGTGCAGATCGCCTGAGAGAAGGCCGGCCCTGAGCTGAAAACCCGGTCCACAGCGTTCGGCTGGTAAAAAAATCGCTTTGCCGCGCTTTTGCAGCAAAGCGGAGATCTTGCGCGACGGCAAACCTGCGGGGCGTGAATGGCTACCCGATCCGCTGGTGAATAAACGGGCGGGCGTTTTCCCCTGAGTAATCGGCCACGATGTGTCCATTGCCGTACAGCCGCCATTTGTAGATCACCAGACCTTCCAGTCCCACCGGGCCTCGCGAGTGGATCTTGTTGGTACTGATGCCGACCTCGGCCCCCAGACCATAGCGAAAACCGTCGCTAAACCGGCTGCTGCAGTTCAGAAACACATCCGCGGAATCGACATAATCCATAAACTGCTTGCCTCTGGTACGATCGGCCGTCACGATTACATCGGTGTGCCCCGAACCGAAGCGATTGATGTGTTCGATGGCCTCCTCCAGGCTCTCCACGACCTTGACGGCCAGGATCAGATCGAGATACTCGGTTTGCCAATCTTTTTCGGATGCAGCTTTTACGTCGATATGCTTGCGGGTCTGGTCGCAACCGCGAAGTTCCACCCCTTTTTCTTCTAAAGCGGTCTGGATTCGCGGTAGAAAATCGGCCGCCACCGACCGGTGGACCAGCAGGGTTTCAGCGGCATTGCACACGGCCACATACTGACATTTGCTGTCCACCGAAATACGCACCGCCATGTCCAGATCCGCGTGGCGATCGACATATACATGGCAGATACCGTCGGCATGACCGAGTACGGGGATATGGGTGTTTTCCATGATGTGGCGCACGAACGCGTTGGAGCCGCGCGGGATGATCAGATCGATGGCATCGTCCAGTTCCAACATCGCCGCCACGTCGCTGCGGGTTTCCAGCAGCGTCAGCCAGCCCTCCGGAATACCCGCCAGCCGGGTGTTTTGGGCGATAATCCGGGCAAGGATGCGATTGGTTTCGGCCGCTTCGCTTCCGCCTTTGAGCAATACCGCGTTACCGCTTTTCAAACACAGGGATGAGATCTGCACCAGTGCATCGGGCCTGGATTCGAACACCACACCGACCACGCCGATGGGGCAGCTGACTTTGTAGAGTTCGAGCTCCCGGTCGAGCTCGGTTGCCTGCAGCGTCACACCGACCGGATCGGTCAGTTTCACCAGGCTTTCCAGCCCCGCGCAGGCCTCGTTAATCTTGTCGGTGCCGAATTTCAGCCGTTTGAGCAGCGCGGGGGAAAGGCGCTCTTTTTCAGCGCGGTTCAGATCGGAGTTGTTGGCAGCGACGATTTCGTCGGCCTGGCGCTTGAGAGCGGCGGCAATGTCGGCAATCGCCCGGTTTTTAACCGCTGATGGTATAGCTGCCAGTCGAGTCGATACGGCCCTGGCTTGCCGTCCAGACTGCCGGATGTTCATTCGATCCCCCTGTGGTTACCTGTCTGCTTGTGCCCATCCGTGAGCCATCGATGGCACCGATGGGCGTCCAGTTCATAAGTGATTTTTTTGTTCGACATGGCCCCATTGCACAGTCGCAAATCCACGCAAATCCCAGCTTGGCGGGATCCAGCGGATCAAGACCATTGGTCAGTGGACACAGGCTATAACACAACCAAACAGGCGGGTCAAAATTTTCGATTGAGGTTTGTCTAAAATTCGATACAATAATAGCAGGCATACCGGTTTGGAATCGAAACGAGAGAATACATACGAGGAAAAGAATCAATGGATCGGATCAAACAGTTTATCGCTTTGGCTGCCAGTGCCGTCACCGCCCTGCAATCTTTGTTGATCCTGATGGGACGTTCCACCGCCTGCCTGGGTGAGGGCTGTCATATCGTCGAGAAACTGATCCTGGTATCGCCGCTGTATCTGAACCTGGGTGGTTTGATTTATTTCCAGGCGGTTTTCTGGTCCCTGCGCTCAAGCAGGAAAGAGCCGGCCGGCCGGTTCGACTGGACCGCTCTGCTGCTGCTGGCCGGGATGGCCGCCGATTCGGTGCTGATGTCCTACCAGATTTTTGTGGCCCGCACGCTGTGCATTTACTGCCTGTTGATATTTTCTGTGGTTCTGACACTGAACCTGCTGCACGGATTCAGACAATCGGCCCGCGCAGTGGCGGTTTCATCGGCCGTTGTCGCACCCTTTGCCATCCTCTTTTTCCTGCCGGTGAGCATCACCCCGCGCAACTTCGCCCTGGATCAGGGCGTCTACGCAGTGCGGACTTGTTCGCAACCAACCAAGCAGGTGTATTTGATTTTCTCCAGCGACTGCGCCCACTGCCAAAATGTCCTGCAGGCCCTGGAAAACTGCAGCAGTTGTGATCTTTTTTTAAATCCCATTGATCATCTCGACACCCCGCCGATGGAAGGCATCGAGCTTCGATCCAGTTACAACCCGGAGGTAAACCGGATCCTGCTGGCCCAGTTCGGTATTGAACAGGTGCCGGTGCTTATCGCCAAAAGCGGTGACGGATACGATTTTGTCAGGGGGGAAAAACGGATCGTCGATTACGTTCAGCAGGCCTGTTTTACCCAAAACCCGCTGCTCTATCTGGAAAAGCCCGTTTCCGACAAAGAGAGCATCGACGTGTTTACACAAGAGCAGGACGAATGTTCCGTGCAGCTCGACTGCACCCCGCAATAATATGGCTGCTGAAATCCGTCATGCAGTCGAGGGCGCCGGCAGCCCCAAGCAGGACGGTGGACAGTGGGTCCGCCGGAACAATGGCCGGGATGCCAATCTGGGTGGAAAGAAGCAGGTCGAGGTTTTTCAGCAAGGCGCCCCCCCCGGTCAGCAAGAATCCCCTGTCGATCGCATCGGCTGACAGCTCCGGGGGGATCTCTTCCAAAACGGATCTCAGAGTCTGGACGATGGCATCGACCTGACCGGATATCGCCTCCCAAACATCATGGGTGTCGATCAGGATGACTTTCGGAATCCCGGAGGTTACATCCCGGCCCCTGATCTCGATGGTGGCGTTGTCGTTGGATTGCGGGCACGCATTGCCTACCGAGAATTTTGCCCGTTCGGCCCAGCTGTCGCCAATGAGCAGATCAAAGCGACGGCGGATATAGTTCTTAATGGCCATGTTCATCTGGTCGCCTGCCACCCGCGTCGTCCGGCTGGCAACAATTCCGGACAGGGACATCACCGCAACCTCGGTGGTGCCGCCACCGATGTCAGCGACCATGCTGCAGACCGGTTCGGCGATCGGCAACTCGGCCCCGAGAGCCGCGGCCAGAGTGCCTTCCAGAAGGTGGATTCGACCGGCACCGGCGGCCTCGGCGGCCTCGATAACGGCGTGGGATTCGATCTGGCTGATACCCGCCGGCACGGCTATCACCGCCTGAAACCGTGAAAATCTGGTCCGGCTGCGTGCGTTGTGTATAAACCGGCTGAGCATTGCACAGGCGGCGTCGATGTCGGTTATCGCACCGTATCGAACCGGACGGATGACCCGGATGTGTTCCGGGGCTTTGCCCAGCATACTGCTGGCCTCGAACCCCACCGCTACCACCCGTCCGGCCGGTTCAAACCCCAGATCGACCGCTACAACGGAAGGTTCGTCGATGACGATGCCTTCGTCCTGAACGTACAAACGGGTGTTGGCTGTTCCAAGATCAATGGCCAGCCGTTCGGACATGAAGTTCTTGAATCCCAGCATGCCCCCCACTAACGCAAATTTGATGCCAAAACAGCTGGTATTTATATCTGCTTGAAATCTATTGGTAATTGAAAAGAGGGCCAGCCGGTGGCGGGGGAAAGTGCAGGGAGTATCCTTCACTGGCTCTGGTAATAGTTGTAATTGGGGCGACTAAACTGGTGGAAAAAGAGCGGATCGCTGCGTGTATGAGATTTCCTGCACACCGGTACGGTGACAGGAGAAGAATCCTTCAGCCTGAACTGCGTTCGCCTTACTCTTCAACAAAGGCCTTTGAGGTGGTTTCGCCTCGCGTTCCGTGGTGCCGGATTACCCGTTCCTTGATCCCTCCGCTGACCTTTTCATAGATGTACACCCAGTTGACAAACCCGATGACAAAGGCAAGGACCCAGAAAAACCAGGACTCATCGGAGAGTTCGACATGAATGACGGGTAAAATGATCTGCACGAGCCCAAAGGCGATGCCGGCCATAATAATGGCAACCGGCGGGCTGATAACAAACCAGATGGTCGAATCATAGCTCAGCGGTTCCCGGATTCGGATATTCGGAAGCTTGACGTACATACTCACCAGGTTGCCGACCAGGCCCATCAGCAGCACGGAGTAGGGGATGTTGAAGCTGGGCAAAATAATCGCGTTGGTGAAAGTCAGGACCAGAAAGCTCAACAGCGCAAAAACCGAATAGATAAATATCACCAGGGAGATGTTGCGACCCATTTTGATGGTGGGCTCTTCGATGTCGACGGCCATCGTCCAGAGTTCTTTTTCGAGTTCTTCCAAATTATTGCTGTGCTCTGCCATCTCCCGGATGTGAAGAAGTCGAAGCCGGTTCTTGATGTTGTCCCGATCCATTCGCTGCGATTTTAATTTGCTGTGATAGCGCTCGATGGCACCGATAATTTCCTGCCGGTATTCCGAATCCTTTTGGCTTAACATATCGGTGATCGCCTGGTGCTCGTCTCGTACGACCACCTCTTGGCCCTTGCTGTCCGTCATTTGTCAGGTCTCCTTATTCCCGGGTGATTCACTGCTGAGCGGTGCCTGCGCTCGTCATATTCAACGGGACATCGTCATGGTAACTGATGGCCTGCCCTAGCTACCGTTGACGGTCTCTTTCCACAGCAGCTCCAAAGACTGGGTAAATCGGTCCACCAGGCCAAGGTACAGACTGTTATAGGACATAAACGCGTTCATGATGGTAAAACATACCGAAAGGAAAATACCCACCACCGAGCTGTACATCGCAAAGGTCATGCTTTCCAGAAAGTTGCCCAGCGTGGTCTGGGCGGTGGCGATGTTTCCGGGGTCGATGGTTTTCAGTGCCGGCAGACCCTGGCTGATACCGAGAAATGTTCCGAAAATGCCGCCGATGATGAACAGGCTGGGCAGCCGGGAGAAAACATTGTTGGTCAGCCCGATGGGAATGACGCCCCACAGCTTGTTGAAATACGGATTCGAGTTAAACACGTATTTCGAGATTCCCTTGAAATCCGGAGTAGCGCCGGATTCGTGATATTGGGTCTGCTTGAGCGTATCGTCGATCAGTGATTTTGCTCCGATCTCCACCAGGAACATCCTGTTCAGCGCCGCCACTTTCGAGTCCTCTTTGCGCTTTCTGAACATCTTTCTGCGGACGATGTAAGACTCGTTGAAAGTCTTCTCGAGGATGAACTTGACCACGTCGTGAAATTTTTTCAGATTACTGCCTTCCTTGTATTCCCGGTTCAGGAACCGGTGGGTGCGGGTTTCGAAGGCGGATGAAAAGTTGTATTCCGCTTTTATCAGGTAAAACATCAGAAACTTCAAAATGACACTGATGAAAAAAACCACCAGCATGATGATCATCAGGTTGCTGGTACCGAAATTGATAAAGGCTTCGGTGACACTAGTGATAAACTCGTTCATTGTTCTTTCCTCCTACTCTGCCAGATTAAAACGGATAACGGCACTCTGGAGCTTGCCGCAGTCGTACTGCTGACAGAATTCTTTCATTTCGAGGCTCTCCGCCGGCAGCTTTTCCAGCGGAGCCGATTCCAGGTAACTTCGTCCGGTAACTTTCAGGTGCAGCATGAGGTCCTTTTGATGGTTAAACTGCATATTGCGCTGATCGAGGATGTATTCGAAAATCGATCGGGCCCTTCTGTAACTTAAATCCATGTTATAGTTCAGGGCCGCGCGCGTTTCCTTGTTCAGTGTTTTGGGATTGACGTATTTGCCGAGATAAATCGGTGACGCAAATCCAACCACTTCGATCGAGGAGATGAATTTGTCCACATCGCTCTCAGCGAACAGGCTATTGGCATACACCGGTATGATTTTGCGCAGGTAGGCCTTCATTTCGGGTTTTAATTTCGAGCTGTCAAATTCAAAGTAGGCCTCGTTAAACGGCAGCGTAACCTCGCCGGTAGCCTCGTCGATTTGCGCATCGATGCCGTGCTTGTTAAAATTATCTTTTAGGCTGGCAACGATGTTTTGCTTCAGCTGCTCCTTGGCCTCGATGTCATCGAGCTTGTCCTGCAGGACTTTCTGGTCTTCTGCCAGCTTGGCGATTTGATCTTCGGCCGCGCCTTTTTCTTTCGCCAGCTTGCCGAGCTCGCCCTTGGTTTTCCCCAGCTCTTTTTGCAAAGCTCCCTGGCCGGCCAGCAGCTTATCTTTTTCTTGTGCGGCGTCAGCCAATCCTTTTTCCAGGCCCTTCAGCTTGTCCTGGCTCTCGCCGAGCGCCGCCTGCAGTGCCTGCTGTTCGCCCAGCAGCTTGTCTTTTTCTCCTTCGGCGGCGGCTTTATCCTTTTCCAGGCCCTTCAGCTTGTCCTGGCTCTCACCGAGCGCCGCCTGCAGTGCCTGCTGTTCGCCCAGCAGCTTGTCTTTTTCTCCTTCGGTGGCGGCTTTATCCTTTTCCAGGCCCTTCAGCTTGTCCTGGCTCTCACCGAGCGCCGCCTGCAGTTTTGCCTGGTCGCCCAGCAGTTTGTCTTTTTCTCCCTCGGCGGCGGCTTTGTCCTTTTCCAGGCC
>JAHEIV010000166.1:0-1734 GCA_024639205.1 Deltaproteobacteria bacterium
AAGTAGCTCGCCAGGTCCGCATCCACCACGTGGGTGAAGCCTTCCTTGATCAGGCGGTCCACTTCTCGAAGGGCGTCCTTGCAACCGCGCTGCGGACGAAAGCCATAGCTCGATTCCTCGAACTCCTTTTCGAAGATCGGTTCGATCACCATCTTCAACGCGGTCTGTACGATGCGGTCCTTGACCACCGGGATTCCCAACGGACGGGTCTTGCCCGGTCCTTTGGGGATCTCCACGCGTTTGACCGGCTGGGGGCGATAGGTTCCCGACTTCAACGACTCCGACAACGCCTCAAGATATGTCGACGCCTTGTGCCCAAACCGTTTGATACTCTGGCCGTCCACGCCTGCCGAACCTTTGTTCGCAGCAACCTTCTGCCACGCCAGTTCAAGTGTCTGCAGGCGGGTAACCTTATCGATCAGACTAAACCATTTACCTCCTTTGACGCCGTTTTCCAGCGCCGCCAACATGCGCTCCGTCCAGATCGAGGCTTCCACCCAACTCCGGGTTTCTCTGCCTTGTTTAGCCGTTGCCGGCACTGGCGACAGGTAGCTTGTGCATTGCCTGTTACTGGATTTCACACATCCACCTTCCTGCCTCCCTTCCCTCGGCACGGCTTTGCTCTCCGCGCTTTTCACGGCCATGGCCGCATCGGTACAATGAAGGCTCTGACTCCTGCCCGCGTCACCCCACGGACAGGTCTCCCCGTTTACCACACAATGCCTTCCGACCATTCCATCTCCAACCACCTGACGTCCCCCTGCCACAGCTTTAGCACGCTACCCCTCAGCTCGGCAGATCCCCTCTCTACGGGTATAGGCTTCGCCGTTCTCCTAGCAGGCTCGCCGGTAACGCCCGGCCGAATCGAGTTCGTCATCCTACGGACTGGTCGTTCACCTCCCGTTGCTCCCCACCCCGCCTCGCGGCGACGCAGTTACGTTCGGTTACAGGCCCGGAGAGCGATTGGCCTGGAGAGGACTTGCACCTCTCTGACTTTGTGCGCTCACGGGCGCACTAGAAGCTGCCATCGGCCGATTTCCCTCATGCCCGATGGTGACCCACCCGGCCACAATCTGCTCGCCGGTTGGCGGCACAGGGATCGGCACCAGTCTTCCGTTGTCCAGCACGACCACCAGGCGCCGCATTTTCGAAGGTGGGGTGGTCATCGGCTCATGGAAATCGCGCTGCAGATACCTGACCTCGATGAGGCCATCGGTGATCGCAATGTCCATGAGAGTGATGCGGTCACCCAGAAGCACGGCATTCAAGCCGCAATAGCCGTCCCTGCGGGCCAGGGCCGCGGCCAGGTAGTAGAACGTACCGCTACCCCCGGGTTCATGCACCAGAACCAATACGGCATCCCGATCCCCGTCTCACTCCAGATCGCCGCCGACCCACCGCCCTGAAAGGGTGATTCGGATCGCAGCCGCCGACCCCGTCGCAGCAGGCTGTTCGGCATGGCCATTGTTCAGGGTGATCCATTGTCCTTCGATCTGATAGCTCGCATCCAGGGGGCTGTCGGCGATGAGTGGTGCCGCGGCCTGCGAGTCCTGGGTCCCGATCGCCGCGCAACAGACGGGCGCCACACTCACCACCAGCAAAAAGATCAGGTAAACAATTAGTGATACCCAAACTGAGCGATTCACCTTTCTCGAAAAAGGTCGATTGGTAACGATCACGGTTGGGTACCATCGATTGTTGTATTCAATAGGTTTTACCCCCGTTCAGGAAGCG
>JAHEIV010000166.1:1744-6701 GCA_024639205.1 Deltaproteobacteria bacterium
AGGCGTGGTCGAGATCAGGTTTGGCGAGACCACGATTGCAGAGTAGTGCCAGAGTGTGCGGGCATCGATGTCGCCAACGCCATCACGTTCGAACGTCGTGTTGTACAGGAACATCTTCTCCCAATGGCGATCCGGCCAGTAGTGGATGTCCGGCGCCCGTGACGCATACACGATGGCGCGCGCCATCGCGGCGCCTTGCTTGGCGCCCTGGTCCAGAATATGCTGCATGCGTTGATCCGGATTGAACGGTTTTCCCTGGACGATGCCGAGGGTTGCCAAGCGGCCGAGTTGTTCGGCGCCGAATAATTCTTTGGGTTCGTACTGAATAATCTCATTCAGCATCTCGAATACGGAGCCATCCTCCGGAGCCAGCGAATTAAGACCCATGCCGGCGGTATTGATGTAGTTGGCCGGTCGGGGTCCGCTCTTCAGCGGGAAGATCTTCAAGTTTTGCCTGAAGTAATCCGTCGCCTTGTCCCCAATACCGATGTCACCCCAGCCGCGCATCGTGGCCCAGATGCGATAGCTGGGTGACTTAACCACGAAGTAGCCATCCGGAACTTCCCGAGCGTACCCGGGAGGCAGGAACAGGTACTTGCCACCTTTGCCCTTATCGGGTCCGACCACACCGAAGTCCACGAGGAATTTAAAGAGCGAGTCATTGGCGGTACCCAGCATGCCAGGTGGGATATTCATCACCGTGAGCCCGTCGGCCTTCAGATCCAGCGAGGCGACGGCGTAGACCGTGCTGTTGTTGCCGGTCAGGTAGAGCTCGCTGGGCGTAAGGCCGGGGCTGGGATGCACCCCGACATCGGATGCACCCTTGAACCCGAAGTCGCGAATCTGCGACTTGACGATGCCGTAGAGCGACAGGGCCGGTATGAAGTCCATATAGGCCTGCGTCGCGCGCTGCAGGTCCATCTCATCATAAAGTTTTTTGGCCGTCTCCTCGGTTGGGAAGGCATCGAGCTCGAATTTCAAGGTACCGAAATTCGTCTCGATCTTATCCGGCGCCGGTTTGAAATCCTTGTTGGTCTGTTTCGCTCCGGGGCTTTTAAAAAGGTTCACAGATTCCAGCGACCCGGCCCATCCCGGTGTCGCCAGGCCGATTACCATCACGGCGACCAGGCTCACCGCGAGCAACAGTTTTGCTTTCATGATGCATCCTCCTTCTTTTATGTTGCTGACGATCGTGGCTTAATCTCTAAAACGGTATCCTCTTTTGAAACCACCCCCGAAAATGGGGGTAAATGGGGGGTATGCTGTTTAATGCGCGCAGATTTTACAATTGGGTGATCGATATTTTCTTAATGGTGTAGGTTGCCGGTTCTGGGCTGGCTTTTTTAAGGAAAAGGCAGGGCGTCTTGGAGGAATGAAGAGATTCACTTCTAGCTTCAAACGCCCAACGGTCAACTTCTAAGATGGATGTGGCTATGGTCCTCTTTACTGGAATATTGGAGATATTAAGGCATAAAAGATTGGAGTAATGGAGTGTTGAAGTATTGGGTATTTGTTATCTTTACTATCATTTCAGCCCTCCATTACTGGTTTCTTCTTCCATCCGTTCGATCTCCCCCAGACACCGGATCTGGTCGATTGAGGATTCTTCGTATCTATTTCCACGTGTCCTATAATATTGAGAATCAGATGGATATCCGGACAGTAGTAAGTGTCAACCGCCGGCATTAGCCGATAATTTCTGCATTACGTAAAACCATTTGACAAAATGTATGTTATTTTGTTTAATAAGTACCCAAAAGGTGGTTTTCCATGAGCATCAATCGACTGCTGGAGCTTCATGACCTGGCGAAGCAAGAGAGCCGGAAGTACGACCGTAAGCGCTTTCTGTTCCCGCAATTGACGCGAGACACAGGCAAACATTTCACGGGAATCGTGGGCGCCCGTGGGACCGGCAAGACCGTTTTGCTCCGGCAGCACGCGCTCGAGCACGACGATGCGTTCTACCTGTCAGCCGATACTCTCGACCAAGATGATGATGCCTGGGAGCTTATCCGGAAACTGAACCAGCATTACAAGTTTCGGACGTTCCTACTGGATGAAGTCCACTTTCTTCCAGATACCACCGCACTGCTAAAACGTCTTTATGACTTCATCGATGTCCGCATCCTGTTTTCGAGTTCCGTCGCCCTGGCCATGCAGGCTTCTGCCCACGATCTGTCTCGCCGTGTGCGGCTGATGAATCTTCATGGCTTCTCCTTTCGAGAATACCTGGATTTCACGCAAGGTATCTCCCTTCCTCCGCTCAAACTGGAGCAAATCACTGAAGGCCAATGGATGCCGGACCACCTCCGCGCAGGGCGTTTCTTTGATGACTATCTTAAAGGAGGCATACTTCCATTCTCACTCGAAGAGCCTGAGCCGTTTGATTTCCTTGAGAGCATCCTTGATAAAGTCATCACCGGTGACCTCCCGTCCGTGGTTCGCCTCGTCGTTGATGAACTGGAAACCATCCGGCGCCTGCTCCGATTTGTCGGGCGTTCGGCGGTTGACGGCATCAATTACTCGAGTTTATCTAAAAACCTGGGCATCACGAAGTACAAGGCGCAGCAGTACGTCGACTGTCTCGAAAAGGCGTTTCTCCTGCACCAGGTCTTTCCGGCAGGGACGAATGTCCTTCGTGAGCCGAAGGTCCTCATGACTCCACCCAACCGCCTGCTTTACAGAGATTTCGAAGATGCCAAGGGCGGTCTCCGCGAGGATTACTTCGTGGAGGCCATGAAGCAGGCCGGCATCCGGTTTCAATATTTAAAGAGCACGCGGGGCGCCAAAACGCCGGACTATCTGATAAAGGATGCACCCACGAAACTCGCCGTTGAAATCGGTGGCCCGAGTAAAGGCCGGCAGCAGTTCAAAGGGGTGCACATCGACCGCAAGATCGTGTTCGCCCACGGCCCTTTGCCCGAGAAAGGGCGGCTCCCTCTGTTCCTGCTAGGGTACCTCGTATGACAGTCGGCACCCTTCGATCGTTGGCCACACTCATCGGACTTCCTACATTTAAAGTTAACATGTCGGTGTAAAAACGTCTCATGCCATGTGCGGCCTGAACCGGCAACTACTTCTTGAGCTCGGTCATGCTGAATGCCGGTGGATTCGGATACTTCTTCAGCGACTTCTGGTATTCACCCACCACTTTCATATACGGCCCGAGCGCCCAGGCCGCGAAGCCCACTTGATTCCACAACTCGCGAGGATCGCGCTCAATATTGAAGACAGCCGGGTAGCCAACCCCCCTCCGCCCGATAACTCCCCACCCCCATGGTGGCCGGGTTACCGGAGGAAGAAATAAACTGCTTTGTGTAGATCCGCCATTCTCTCCAGCGGACGGCCGCAACCTCGCCTTCCATGAAGGTAATGAGGCTCTCTCGCGCCGACTGCCCGGTCTTGCCGAGGAAAAAGCCGCTCTGGTCAACGCCGTCCATGGCACGGTCGTTGGGCACATCTGCCCCGATGATGTTGGCCAGTGTCGGAAAGAAGTCGTGAATGGACACCATTTCATTGCTCTTGCGCGGCTCGATTTTTCCCGGCCAACGTATCATGCCGGGCACACGCAGCGAGCCCTCGAGTGCATCGCCGACCTCTCCCCGGAACGGCCCGGGTGAACTGCCCATGAAGTCAGTATTGTGGGCCTGGGTCTGCGCCGGACCATTGTCGGAGAGCCACACAACGATCGTGTTGTCTTCAATGCCGGCTTCCTTGATGGCATCCAGCACCTGGCCGGTGCGATGGTCGAGTTCCATCACGCAATCGCCGTAAGGACCGGCACCTGATTTCCCTTCAAAGTCGGGATGGGGCAGCCCGGGATAATTATCCATTGCCCCATGCTTTTCGCTACTTCACCATCTCAAGATCGTTCATGACCCAGGTCTTTTCGATGTAACCCTCAAGTGGACCATAAAAGCGGAAGACGACAAAAAAGCTTTTGTCGGGATCGGTCTTGATAAAGTTCTTCTCTTTGCCCTTCGGAGCCTTTTGCCCGAAATAGATATCGACCGAACCATCCGGATTTGTATCCACCCCGCGTGTGCTGCTGACCGTTATGTTGCCGCCCGAATCGAGGAGGCTGCGGCTTAAAGGATCGTAGGCGGTAACCGCCCAGAAGCGTTTGACGGGCGGGTTGGCCGGCACGCGTAGCCGGTAGGTCTTGTCGCCCAGCAGGTACTCACCGTTCCTGTCGCGGAAGCTGGTCAGATAGGCCGTTCCCACGCCCGGGGTTGTGGAGAGCAGGTTCGGCGATACGCAGATGGCCTGATAATGCCAGAGGGTGCGCGCGTCGATGTCATTGTGACCGTTGTTTATGAATTCAGTATTCCGGACGAACATCTTTTCCCAGTGCCGATTAGGCCAGTAGTTGATCTCCGGGTCCCGGGAGGCGTAAACGATGGCCCGGGACATGGCCACGCCCTGCCTGGCTGCCTGGTCGAAGATTCTGGTCATTCGGGCATCGGGCGTGAATGGCTTGCCTTTTTCAATGCCCAGAGATGCCAGGCGACCGCGCTGCTCGGCACTGAACAATGTTTCAGGCTCATGCTGGATGATTTCGTTTAGCAAGGCAAAGGCAGATGCATCCTCGGGCGTGAGCGTATTGGCGCCCATACCGGAGGCATTGACCACCTTGTTGGCGCGGGGGCCGCTTTTCAGCGGATAGACCTTGAGACGCTCCTTAAACCACTGAACGGCCTGATCGCCGTTGCCGACCTCGCCGAAGCCCCGCATCATGGCCCAGATCCGGTATCCGGGGGATTTCAACACAAAATATCCATCCGGCACGTCGCCGTCATATCTGGGGGGCAGGAACAGATACTTACCGCCTTTTCCCTTGTTAGGCCCGGTGGGTCCGAAGTCGGTGAGGTACTTGAATATAGCGTCATTGGCATTGCCGTACATGCCGGGCGGGATCTCCATCACCGTCGCTCCGTCCACCTTCAGGTCGAGGGTC
>JAHEIV010000167.1 GCA_024639205.1 Deltaproteobacteria bacterium
TGCTGTCCGAGTGCCTGGTTACCGGTTTTTATCGCAGTGACGGGGCGGTAGTGCTGGCTGTTCCGGAGCGGTCGGTAGAAAATGGGGCCAAGCTGGCCTAAAGGTGCTGTGGCCGTATCCATGTCTTAGATGCGGATCCGCGGTCCGCCGACGAAGCACCGTGGGAGCGGGAGCTGTCATTATTCGGTAAAGATGCGGCGGACGCGAAGCGAGGCAAAATGGTGCGGACCGTTGAAAATGGTGCAACTTGCTCTCGGGAGGCCGTCAAAATGCCCGCACTTTTCGTCGGGCACGGCAGCCCGATGAACGCGATCGAAAATAACGATTTCAGCATGGCATGGGAAGAAACGGGTCGTTCTTTACCCTGCCCCGAGGCGGTTCTGTGTATCTCGGCCCATTGGGAGACCGACGGGATCCGAGCAACGGCGAACAAACGACCCGAAACAATACATGACTTTTTCGGTTTTCCCCGCCCACTTTACGATGTGCAGTACCCGGCACCGGGTATGCCGGAATTGGTGCAGCGGTTGCGGGAGATGGTGCGTAGTGCCGCGGTGCATCCGGATCCCGATCGGGGCCTGGATCACGGCAGCTGGTCGGTTTTGTGCCGAATGTTTCCCGATGCCGGCATACCGGTCGTTCAATTGAGCATCGATTATTCGCGGTCCCCCCTATTTCACTATGAACTGGGCAGGCAGCTGAAAGGGTTGCGAAAAGAAGGGGTGCTGATCATCGGCAGCGGAAACATGATTCACAACCTGGGGGTCATGGTGTGGCAGGACACCGCCTTTGATTGGGCCATTGAAATGGACCGGCAGTTGGAGAAGCTGATCCTATCGCGTGATCACCAGCAGCTTATCGACTATGATAAACTGGGGTCAACCGCCCGGTTGGCCGTGCCGACGAGCGAACACTACCTGCCCCTGCTCTATGTGCTGGCAATGCAGGACGAAGAAGACCGTATCGATTTTTTTGCCGAGAAAGTGACGCTGGGTTCCGTGTCCATGCGATCGCTGCGAATCGGCTGATGCCGATCGCCCTGTTATCGTCGCTGTGTTCTTGAAAACAACGTGGCGATCCCGGCAGAACTCGAACGTTTAGGATGGCAGCAGGCGCTGGTTGCCGCAGAAGATGAAGATGCCGTCACCGGGGGTGCGTGTGATCACAACGCAACGGTTTCCGTCAATCCGGATCGTCAGCGGCTCTTCGAAGATAAGCGTGCCGACGACCGGATTGTTCGGAGGTCGGCTTCCGATGCAGGCGATCACGAGAGTCAGAAGAGTTCGCCGTTTGACCTTTTGTGCCCAAGACGTTCAGATCAGACGGCCGCAGGAGTGTCAAGGCGCACCAGTTCATCGCCGGTGCGGATCTCGCCGCTGCGCAGCACACGGGCAAATACGCCTTCCCTGGGCATGATGCAGTCCCCGGCTTTGTAGTAGATGGCGCATTTGTTGTGGCACTCCTTGCCGATCTGGGTGATTTCTACCAGGGCAGACCGGCCGATTTGAAACCGGGTGCCCACGGGAATAGCGGTCCATTCGATTCCGGCGGTGGCTATGTTTTCGGCAAAGTCGCCGAAGGTCACCTCCAGGCCGCGGTTACGCGCATGGTCGATGCTTTCAGCCGCAAGAAAACTCACCTGCCGGTGCCATTCGCCTGCGTGGGCATCACCCAAAAGACCGTGCTCTTTTACCAGCTCGGCCCGATCGATGCATTGTTTTCGGGTTCCTTTCTTTTTACTGAGGGCAATCGATACGATTTTCATTCGTTTCCTTTCCCTGCCCGGTTGTTTTCACACCGGGCCTGTAGTACGGATAGGGGAATTCTTGTTTTCGATATAATCGATGGAAGGGGTGGTGTCTACCTTAAATTAGCGATTTCGGCGACAAGAAGAATGCAGGGTAGGCTTTGTGGCGGCAATTTTTTCTTGACAAAGCCCGACAAACCAATCATATTTACGACTTTCTGCATTGACTGAAAAGTGACAGCGATTGTAAAGGAGGCCCGCAAGATGTATGCAATAGTGGCCACGGGCGGCAAACAATACAAGGTCCGCAAGGGAGAGGTCTTGAGGATCGAAAAAATATCCGGTGAGGTGGGAAGTCCGGTCTCTTTCGACCAGGTTCTGATGGTCGCCGATGGGGATGCCGTCAGCATCGGACAGCCGGCGCTGGATGGCGCTGCGGTAACGGCTCGTATCGTTGAGCAGGGCAAAGCCGGCAAAATGATTGTTTTCAAATACAAACGGCGGAAACGATATCGCCGCAAGCAGGGACATCGACAATCTTTTACAGCGGTGAAAATTGACGCCATCAGCGTATAGCGGTCGGCGACAGCAAGAAGTGAAAAAATCTTCCGGCATGGCCGTGCGTCGGATCGGAGATCAAACATGGCTCACAAAAAAGCAGCGGGAAGCTCCAAAAATGGACGCGACAGCGCCGGACAGCGGCGCGGCGTGAAAATTTACAGTGGACAGCGGGTGAAAGCCGGCAATATTCTGGTGCGTCAGCTCGGAACCAGGATTTATCCGGGTGCCAACGTCGGCATGGGAAAGGACTACACGCTGTTTGCCAAAATAGACGGCACTGTCGCCTATGAGCGGCTGGGCCGCTCCCGCAAAAAGGTCAGTGTGCAGGCAGAGTGAAATTTGTCGATGAGACGATGATTACCGTTCAGTCCGGTGACGGCGGCGACGGTTGTGTCAGTTTCAGGCGCGAAAAATATGTGCCGCGCGGTGGGCCGAACGGTGGCGACGGCGGCGACGGCGGCAATGTTATTTTCAACGTATCCCCCCGCAAACGCACCCTTTACGATTTCCACTTTAAAAGACACTTCAAGGCTGAAAAAGGTCGTCACGGTCAGGGAAAGCAAAAGACCGGCAGAAAAGGAAAAGACCTCATCATCGATATTCCTGCCGGCACCCTGATCTTGGAGGCCGAAACCGGCAGACTGCTGGCAGATCTGGTTCGGCCGGGGGATTCGTTTGTCGCCGCAAGGGGCGGGCGGGGCGGTTTAGGAAACACCCACTACAAGTCCTCCACCAACAGAGCACCGCGGGCTTTCAAACCCGGAGAGCCTGGCTGTATCGTGCATCTCAAGCTGGAGCTGAAATTGATTGCCGATGTGGGTCTCGTCGGTCTTCCCAATGCCGGAAAATCGACACTCATCGGCGCCATTTCTTCTGCCAGGCCGAAAACGGCAGCCTATCCGTTCACCACTCTCTCGCCCAACCTCGGTGTCGTTCACACCGGCTGGGGTGAGCCGTTCGTGGTGGCCGATATCCCCGGATTGATCGAAGGCGCTCATAGTGGCGCCGGTCTCGGCATTCGATTTTTACGGCACATCGAACGCACTCGCATTCTGGTGCACCTGATTGACGTTTCCGCAATCGATTCCTGCAATCCGTTGCAGGCGTACCATACGGTGAACACCGAGCTGACGCTTTACAGCCCCGCCCTTGCCGGCAAACCGCAGATCATTGCTTTGAACAAAATGGATCTGGAAGGCAGCGAGAAGATGGCCGGGATATTTTCGGAGGCGCTAAGTGCGCAGGATGTGCTGACAATCTCCGCAGTCAAGAGAACCGGTCTGAAGCAGCTTACATCGCGAGTCTCCACTCTTTTGGATGAACTGCATGAATCAACTCAGGAAAAAGTGTCTTGACGGGGCCAGGCGGATCGTCGTCAAGGTGGGCAGCAATGTCCTGACCGAAGAAAACGGTCTGAACCTCCAATCCATCCGGTCCATCAGCAGCCAGATCTGCGGGTTGATCAGCGGCGGAATGGAGATCATTCTGGTATCCTCCGGAGCGATGGCCTCCGGTATCCGAAAAATGGAACTGCCTCGTCGTCCCGATGAAATACCCAAACGCCAGGCGGTAGCGGCCATTGGCCAGGCCGGATTGATCATGGCTTACGAAAAGGCATTTGCCAGACACAGGAAAAAGGTCGCCCAGATTCTGCTGACCAATCAGGATCTGGCCAACCGGCAGCGCTATCTGAATGCCAGAAACACTCTCAACACCTTGCTGGCTTGGCAAATCGTGCCCATCATCAATGAGAACGATACGGTCATGACCGAAGAGATCCAGTTCGGCGACAACGACACGCTTGCGGCCTCGATCACATTGCTGATGGATGCGGACATACTGATCAACCTTACCGATATCGACGGGCTCTTCAACAAGGACCCGCGCAAACGCCATGATGCGGCATTGATTCCGGTGGTTTACAAAATCGACAAGCAGATCGAACGGATTGCCGGCGACATTCCGGGAGCTCTGGGCCGGGGTGGCATGCTCAGTAAAATTAAAGCGGCCAAACGGTTGAATACGGCAGGGGTCCCAATGATCATCGCCAATGGCCTGAAGATCGGAATGTTGAAAAAGCTGTTCACCGGAAAAGACCATGGCACATTTTTCATTCCCCGCAGTGAAAAACTGGCCAGTCGTAAGCGCTGGATTGGATTCAACTTAAAACCCCAGGGTGCGGTCCTCCTCGACGACGGTGCTGTCGCAGCCATTCTGCGCGGAGGCAAAAGCCTCCTGTCGAGCGGCATCATGGAAGTAAAAGGTGAATTCAACGTAGGGGCTGCGGTAGAGTTTTGCAATTCTACCGGTGAGGCACTGGGTATCGGCCTGACCAACTACTGCGCGGCTGACATTCGCAAGATCAAGGGTCTCCAATCGAATCAGATAGCCAAACGACTCGGCGCCAAACCTTTTGACGAGGTGATTCACCGCGACAACCTGGTCATCACCAACGATCCGGAGAATTGATCCGGCTTCCAACCGAAGCCGGCCGGATCCACTCGATCAACCACTGAGGGGCTTGATGCGAATCGGTTTATTCGGCGGAACCTTCAACCCCATCCATTACGGGCACCTGCGTGCGGCCCTGGAGGTCAAGGAAGGGTTCCCACTGGATGAGTGCTACATGATTCCCTCCGCCGTTCCGCCGCACAAGCACGGTCGGGACGTGACCGGTGCCTCCGATCGGTTGGAGATGATCCGGCGTGCGATCGACGGTTTTCCGGGATATACGCTATGCGATGTGGAGCTTCAGCGCTCCGGTCCCTCCTATACGATCGATACGGTCGTTCACTTGAAAAACAACCTTCCGAAAAATACGGAGCTATTTCTGTTGCTGGGTCTGGACGCGTTTCTAGAAATCGACACGTGGAAAGATTACCGGCGACTGTTGCAGGAGCTTCCGTTCATCGTGATGACCCGTCCGGCTCCTCGCACCGACCGGTTTGTCGAGCCGGCCCGCAGGGTTGAGGAATACCTGCACAACCAAATTTCGGTGGATTACGACTGTACCCGGTCACCGGCGTGTTTTACCCACCAGCAACTCCGGACGGTTTTTACGTTCGAGGTAACCCTGATGGATATCTCTTCTTCCGGCATTCGCGAGCTGATCCGACAGGGCCGCTCGATTCGCTACCTGGTCCCCGAGAGCGTGCAGGCCTACATCCGTGACAAAGGAATGTATATATGACAGATGAGTTTGTCTCCGACCTCGATGTTTATGTGAGGGCTGTTTTGGCCAAGAAAGCCCTTCGGCCGATTGTACTCGATGTTAGGGATCTGACATCCGTTGCAGACGCGTTTATCATCTGCAGCGGGCAATCGAACCGCCAGGTGATGGCGATAGCGGATGCCATCCAGAAGGATCTGAAAATAAAAAAAATTTTGCCGCTAAGTGTTGAAGGAGCCGGCGAGGGCCACTGGGTGCTGCTCGATTATGGGCATGTCATTATTCATGTATTTTACGATCCGATCCGTTCGTTCTACGATCTCGAAGGCTTGTGGATGGACGCCAAACGGGTGAACACCCTCAGCATGAGATATTCGGAAGGGCAGCATCGAAAATCGGGGGTTGCCGATGACAGCCGGTAAACCCTGTGTACTGGTTATCCTCGATGGTTGGGGTATCAATCCGCAAAATAATGGAAATGCGGTGCGGCTTGCGGCGACACCGTTTCTTGACGGGCTGCAACAATCGTATCCTGCCACCGCGCTTCACTGCTCCGGAGAGGCAGTCGGGCTGCCGAAAGGGGTTATGGGCAATTCCGAAGTGGGCCATCTCAATATCGGAGCGGGCAGGATCGTTTTCCAGGACCTGCTTCGGATCGATATGGCCATTGCAGACGGATCCTTTTTCCGTAACGAAGCCCTGAACCAAGCCGTCGATGCGGTGCGAAATAACGGTTCCGACCTGCACCTGATCGGGTTGCTTTCCGACGGCGGTGTTCACAGCCAGATTCACCACCTGTTCGCACTGCTCGACCTCGCCCGGTCTAAAAAGGTTCCCCGCACCTTTGTCCACGCATTGCTCGATGGACGAGACACACCGCCCAAAAGCGCGGTGAAGTATCTAAACGATCTGCAGGAACATATCCGCCGGCATGCCTATGGCAGCGTTGCTTCTGTTTGCGGGCGGTATTATGCCATGGATCGCGATACCCGTTGGGAACGGATCGAAAAGGCCTATCGCTTATTGGTCGCCGGAGAGGGCCGTGCAGTGACGGATCCGGTGCAGGGCGTCCGGCAGGCGTATGAGTTGGGACAGACCGACGAGTTTGTTAAGCCGATGGTGGTGGTCGACCGGAACAGCCGTCCGCTCGCAACGCTGCAAGACGGGGACGGTATCATCTCCTTTAACTTTCGTGCCGATCGGGC
>JAHEIV010000168.1 GCA_024639205.1 Deltaproteobacteria bacterium
TCGGTGGCTATCGAAAGCCCGGATCGGGTGCCGGACCGGCAAATCGATCGCCCGGCGGTCGCCGTGATCCGATTGCCCCACATCTCGAATTTCACTGATTTCGATCCGCTGCTGCAACTCCCGGCGCTTCACCTTTATTTCCTGGAGAAAGTGCAGGATTTGAAGGCTTTCGCGGCGGTCATTCTGCCCGGCTCCAAAAACACGCGCTTTGATCTGCAGTGGCTGCATAACATCGGCTGGTCTGCCGAAATTCGCCGGTTTGCAGACCGCGGCGGTCACGTGCTGGGAATCTGCGGTGGCTATCAGATGTTGGGCAGTCGCGTAAACGACCCCCGGGGGCTGGAAGGCAAACCCGGGTTTACGGCCGGACTCGATTTGCTGCCGGTGGAGACGACGCTCAAGGCCCCCAAAACCACCACCCGTACCCGGTTTTCCTGGAACGGCGCCGAGGCGGTAGGATATGAAATTCACATGGGGCAGACCGTATTGCACCGCGGAAAATCCCTGTTTCAGGTGCTCGAACAAAACAACAACCCCTGCAGCCGGCAGGACGGTTGCCGGCTGGAAGATGGAAAGGTGCTGGGAACCTATATCCATGGGCTCTTCGACACCCCGGCCATCACCAAAAGATGGCTGGAAACCATCGGGCTGCACGGCATCCAAACCACGAGCCTTCACGGCCCGGCAGCCCGCGACAGGCAGTACGACCGGCTGGCCGAACATGTTACCCGTCACGTCGATGTGGAGGCCATCGCCTCGCTTGTGTAAACAGTTCGGAGCCGTGCATGATAAAGCAAAGCAACCAAGGCAACACGAGCCTGTTCAGAATAGGGGAGGGCTGCCGTGAGTGACATCCTGCTGGTGATCGGCGGCTGCAGGAGCGGTAAGAGTGGATATGCTCTTGAAACCGCTGAAAAAATCGATGCCCGTCGACACATTTTTGTTGCCACCTGCCAGCCCCACGATGACGAGATGCGCCAGCGGGTGGAAGCGCACAAACGGCAGCGAAGCAGCCGCTGGCATACGATTGAAGAACCACTGGCGCTGCCGGAGGCAATCCAGACCCACGCATCACCGGACACGGCCGTTCTGGTGGATTGCCTGACCCTGTGGATAAACAACCTGCTGTTCCAATTCGCAGACAGCCGACCGGACGAGATGGCCATTCGGACCGACCGGATGATACGAGCGCTGCAGGAGGCGAGCGGACCCGTGATTCTGGTTTCCAACGAGGTGGGCACCGGCATTGTGCCGGAGAACCGGCTGGCCCGGATGTTCAGGGATGCGGCCGGAGCCGCAAACCAACAGGTGGCTGCTGTCGCCACCTCCGTGTTTTGGATGGTGGCGGGGATCCCGGTGAAAATTAAATAACCCGAAGAGACCGAATCGAGCCGGTGTACCCGGCAGCCGAACCATGCGCGGATTTTTAGATGCCATTCAATTCATGACGATCCTGCCCCTGGGGAAATCCCGGGAGTTTGAGCCCCGGCGCATGGTGGTGTATTTCCCGCTGGTCGGGCTGATGATCGGTGTGCTGCTGTCAATTCTCGATCGCGGATTTATGATGCTGTGGAGCGCACCGGTGGCGGGGTTGCTGGATGTTATCTTTCTGATCGCCGTCACCGGAGCCTTTCATCTCGACGGGCTGGGCGACACCGCCGACGGTCTTTACGGCCGGCGCAGTCGGGAAGCGGCACTGGCCATCATGAAAGACAGCCGGATCGGCGTGATGGGATTGATCGCCGTCGTTTGCTGCCTGGCTGTCAAGTGGGCCGGCATATCGGGTCTGGAACAACACCGTCACCTGCTGTTGGTCGTCATCCCGGTCTACTCACGCAGCGCGATCCTGTTTGGGCTGCGGTTTCTGCCCTACGGCCGCAGTGAAGGGGGCACCGGACGGGCTTTTTTCGAACACAAACCCACCGCAGTGGGTTTCGCCGGCGTGCTGATTCCGCTGGCACTTTCGATTTTCCTGGGTTGGAGAGGACTGCTGCTGATCGCCGTGTTCTTTATCCTCGTATTCAGTATTCTTTTAGCCTATCGAAGAAAAATAAACGGCATCACCGGAGACATGCTGGGAGCCATGACGGAAATCATCGAGGCAGCGCTTTTCCTGATTGCTGCAGCGGGTGGCATCCCATGATCACCGGCCACGGTGGAGATATCTTCGCTGCCGCCATGCAGATCGGCTGCCGACCGGCGGACATTGTCGACATGAGCAGCAACATCAATCCGCTCGGGCCGATGAAAGAACTGTTGGATCACCTCCGTGACCATCTCGACTCGATCACCCGATTGCCCGATGTGGATGCCAGCGAGATCGTCGAAATGTTTGCCGCCCGTCACCGGCTGCAACCCGGCAATATCCTCGCGGGCAACGGGTCTACCCAGTTCATTTACAGCCTGCCCCAGGCACTGGCCCCAAAGAAGGTTTTGATCCTGGGGCCGACGTATGCAGACTACGCGGACGCCTGCGGTCGGCACGGAGTGAAAATCGAGTACTGTCTGGCCAAAGAAGAGAACGGGTTCCAACCTGACCTGGAGCTGCTCGATCGCAGCGCCGGACACGTTGACACGGTATTTATCTGCAACCCCGACAATCCCACCGGTGTGCTGATTCCGGGAAAAAAAATCACCGATATTTGCCGCCGGCACCCGCAGACCCGTTTTGTTGTGGATGAATCCTATCTTCCATTTGTTCCAAACAGCAGCAAACACAGTCTGGTAAACAACCTGTCGGACAACACCGTGGTGCTGCAGTCGCTTTCCAAGATATTTCGAATCCCCGGTCTGCGGGTGGGTTTTCTGGCAGCAGCCAAACCGCTGGTGGACCAGTTTCGCCCCTGGATGCTGCCCTGGAATGTTAACGGCCCAGCCCAGGCGGCCGCGGTGTTTCTGATGCAGCACCGCCGGGAGGTCGAGCAGTTTGTGGACCGCTCCGCAGCGCATGTGCGCAAGGAGCGGGAAAAACTTATTGATATCCTCAAAAGCGGTACCGAGGCGGCGCTGTACCCCAGTGAAACGGTATTCTTCCTGGTTCGGCTTCCTCCCGGAAAAACGGCATCTCAGATCAAGGCGGCGTTGCTTCAACACCGTCTGCTGATTCGAGACTGCACGAACTTCAGGGGCCTGTCCGAACGTTACATCCGGGTTTCGATCAAAACCGCCGAGTTCAACCAGCTGCTGGCGGAAAAACTCATCGATGTGCTGAATCGATGACATCTGCGTTGGTTTGCGTCTGGTAATGGAGCCATTCAGCCATATCGTCATACTGCCGGCGGCGTTCGTTATCGATCTGCTGGTTGGAGATCCGCGTGCGTTGCCGCACCCGGTCCGCTGGATGGGAGCTGCCATATCCAGCACGGAAAAAGCCTTCCGCAGCCTGGCATCCAATCTGTTCGTCGGCGGACTGGTTTTCGCAGTTACCCTGACACTGGCTGCATATTTGGCTGCCTGGGGCCTGGTCAGGGTCGCCGACGCAGTTCATCCGATCTGCGGCACAGCGGTGCAGGTGATCTTGATTGCGTATGCCGTATCCGTGCGGTCCTTGTGGGACGCAGCCGGTGAGGTCTGGAAAGCGTTGAATCGGAATGATCTGCAGGAGGCACGGCAAAAAGTGGCCATGATTGTAGGCCGCGACACCGCCGGACTCGAACGAAGTGGGGTCGTCCGGGCGGCTGTCGAATCGGTTGCGGAGAACTTCGTCGACGGTGTTGTTTCTCCGGTGTTTTACGCGGCCATCGGCGGCGCACCGCTGGCGATGGCCTATAAGATGGTCAACACCCTCGATTCGATGGTGGGCTACCGGGATGGACGCTACCTTTTGTTCGGACGCGCATCGGCGCGGATCGACGATGCGGCCAATTTCCTGCCGGCCCGTTTTTCCGTACCGGTTATCGCTGCCGCGGCCCAGTGGCTGTTTCGCAGCGGTAAGCGTGCACTGAAGGTTGCCGCTGGCCAGGGCCGCCGTCACAGCAGCCCCAACTCCGGATTTCCGGAAGCGGCCTTTGCCGGAGCCCTGAAAGTCAGGCTCGGAGGAACAGACACGTACCGGGGCACCCGAATAGACAAACCGGTTATCGGAACCGGCCATCCGGAACCCGAAGCCGCCCACATTCCAAAAGCCTGCAGCCTTTTGCTGCTTTCATCCGCCCTGTGGATTCTTTTGATCTGGGGCGTTCAGACAATTACTCGGATTGTCTTCTAATGAATCCAACATTGCCGAAATCTTACAAAGATCGGTTTCCTTTTCGGCTGGGCACCACATCTTACATCTACCCCCTGGGGTATGTCGCCAACATCGAACTCCTCGGACCGTGGCTCGATGAGATCGAACTGCTCTTATTCGAAAGCCGTTCATCCTCCTGGCCTTCACCTGCGGAAGTGAAAGAACTGATCGCGCTCGGTGGAAAATACTCGTTGCGTTACCATATCCATCTGCCTCTGGATCTTTCACTGGGGCATGCGAACCCGCACATGCGCACCGCTGCCGTCGAAACCGTACTGCGCCTGTTCGAACTCACCGCAGCGCTGTCCCCTGCGACCCTGACCCTGCATCTGCCGCTGGATGTTGACAGCGCTGACAAAGAGGCAGTCCACGGTTGGCGGCAAAGAGTCCTTGAAAGTCTGATGCAATTGAGCGATTCCGGCGTGCCACCGCATGCCGTATCGTTGGAAAACCTCGATTATCCCATTGAATGGATTGACGAATTTTCGCAGCAGACCGGCTTCCGAATGTGTCTGGATATCGGACATCTTCTCGTTCATCAGGTCAAGGTGCCCGCCACCTATCGCCGGTACCGGGATAAAATCGACGTGATCCACCTTCACGGCGTTCGAAACGGCAAGGATCACCTCTCGCTTGCCGAGCTGAGGGATCAGGATTCTCTGTGGATCCCCGAACTGCTGCAAACGTTCACCGGCAGCCTGTCGCTGGAGGTGTTTTCCTATAAAGACCTGGCGAGTTCATTGGATTTTTTTGAAAGGTTGTGGGAAAGAGCCTTTTGATCTGGCCCGGTGGTTCTGTGTGTTGCATAGCTGGTGCGGTTATCCAGGGTGCCATATTTACTCTCGTCAATATTTATGCAAGATTGAGGGCGCCTTGATCTTGCACGAGACAGAGGCGTTCAGGAGCAAGACATTGAAGGGCGCAGCCGTAGTCGGGTTATTGCAAGCCCTTCATAACGCAGCTCATGATCGTCTCCGGCTCGCCCCTGTGGTGTGATAATTGATGAGATAAAAACGATAGTCATCCTTGCGGCAACCGGATATGCTGGTTTATCCACTTTTGGTGGGCCAACGGCTGTCGGTAAAAATTATCCCGAATTCTCATCAATTTTCATGCAAGATCGAGGTGGCGACCATGAACATTAATACCCACAAAAAGATCGATCACAGTCTGTGCGGACAGCCTCTTGAAGTAGGAAAGGGTTACAGCCGGGTGGAGTTGACGCCGGCAGAAAACATGAGGGCGGACGATTCCGGACTGATACACGGCGGATTCATCTTCGGTCTGGCGGATTATGCCGCCATGATTGCCGTGAACCATCCGAACGTGGTCCTGGGTTCAGCGGACGTGAAATTTCTGCAACCGGTGAAAGCGGATGAGACCGTCATTGCCGAAGCCAGGGTGAGCGAGCAGACCGGGAAAAAGCAAATTGTTGCGGTGACGGTCGTGCGGTCGGGTGAACCGGTGTTTGAGGGAACGTTTACCTGTTTCGTGCTCGAAAGGCACGTACTGGGTTAGACCGGCTGACCCGGTCGGTATCGTTTGAGTTGCATACGGTGGCGTATCTGCGCACGGCTGGTTCCGACGCGCCGAGCGTTGCGCTGCCGTTGACGGAGCAGATTGGCCATCATCATGGCTTCAGATGAACGGACATTTGATTTTTTAATCATCGGTTCCGGGTTCGGCGGAAGCGTCAGTGCCCTGCGGCTGTCCGAAAAAGGCTACAGCGTAGCGGTCCTGGAAGCCGGTCGGCGTTTCAACGACGAAGATTTTCCCAAAACCAACTGGAACCTGTTCAAATCCCTCTGGGCACCGTGCCTGCGCTGCTTCGGCATGCTCAAACTCAATTTTCTGTCAGACGTGATGATCCTTGGGTGGACGGGGGTCGGCGGCGGCAGCCTGGGGTATGCCAACACCTTGTTGGAGCCGCCCGGCACGTTCTTTGAAAATGCGCAGTGGGCCGGCATGCAGGACTGGAAGACGGCCCTGGCACCCCATTATCAAACCGCCAAAAAAATGCTGGGCGTCACCCGCGTACCATCCATGTCGCCGGCCGACGAGGTGATGCAGAAGGTGGCCGACAGGCTCGGATGTAGCCACACGTTCGAATTGCAGGAAGTGGGCGTATATTTCGGCGATCCGGAAGTGACCGTTCCAGATCCGTATTTTGGGGGACGCGGTCCGGATCGCACCGGTTGTCGCCTGTGCGGCGGGTGCATGGTGGGATGTCGTTACAACGCAAAAAACAGCCTGCCCAAAAACTACCTCTATCTGGCTGAAAAACTTGGTGTCCGGATTTTTCCCGATACAAAAGCAGCGTTGATCCGTAAAGAGCCCTCCGGCGGTTTTCAGGTCGAGACCGCACGAACCTCTGCGTGGATCAGCGGTAGTCGACGAATTTTCAAGGGGCGGAAACTGGTGCTCTCTGCCGGCGTTCT
>JAHEIV010000169.1 GCA_024639205.1 Deltaproteobacteria bacterium
TCGGCTGGGTGGCGGTGGCAATGCTGGGGTGCTGTATCGGTTTTTTGCCGTACAACTTTCGAATCAAAGGCCGAGCCACGATATTTTTAGGCGATGCGGGCAGCACCACCGTCGGTTTCGTTCTGGCTTGCCTGGCGGTTTATGGGAACTGGTCGGATACCAGCCCGGTGGTAGCCCTGGCATCTCCGCTGCTGATTTTCTGGGTTTTGATTTTCGACATGGTGCATATCACTGTCGACCGAGTCGCATCCGGCAAAGTGTTGAGTCTGCGACAGTGGATTGAATACGTCGGTAAAGACCATTTTCACCACCGAATCGCCGAAGTCCTGGGGAGCCAGAAAAAAAGTGTGGTTTTTATCTATCTGCTCAGTATCTGCTTTGGTACCAATGCGATTTTGTTGCGCAAAGCAGGGACCGCCGATGCCTTAATTTTGCTGTTGCAGACCGTGATCCTCATCGTCTTGATCACCATCCTGGAAAGGCGGGGTCGAAAGCCTATCGAACAATCTCGGCGGGATGACATTCGGTAGGGAATTGCGGTTGAAAATAGGGACACAACATGTTGTGGTTTGAGAATCTTGACATACAAAATCAAGTCATACATGATAAACTAATTTATTAATATATTAGTATGATATATAATTACATTACAATGTAACACAAACCTCTATTTTTGCGTTTTGCCATGGTTGACTTCAGGGATTTGAAAAATTTGCAGTCCGGTTCGAAGGAGTCGGATGAAAAGCAGGCTGTGGACATCAGCCGCCTGGATCCACCGGCCGGTTCGGACGATGTGGATCTGTCCGGCGAGAGTACCACCGACAGCCTGGTTTCCCTTTACCATTATGCCGCCAGATACATGAACCGTCTCTTTGATGCGGCCAAACAAAACCAGCCCCTGTCACTGGAGCACGGTTTCCAGGTCATTCAGGAGATGACCCAGTTCCAGCCGTTTCCCGATGTTTTGTTCGTGATGGCCATTCACGAGCAGGAAAGCCCTTACGGATTTATGATTAACCACTGTTTGAATGTGGCCATCTTCTCTCTTAAGATCGCAGCCTATTTGGGATTTGACAAACCCAGCCAGGTGCAGATCGGAACCGCCGCACTGATGCACGATATCGGTACCGCCATGATTCCCGAGGCGATTCTCAATAAAAAGGGTCAGCTTACCGAAAAGGAATTCGAGGAGTTTCGCCAGCGCCCGGAAAAGAGTTACCAGATTCTCAGCTCCGTGGGAGACCAATACGCATACCTGGCCAACATTGCCCAGCAGGTATACGAAAGAATTGACGGCAGCGGCTACCCGAGGGGACTGAAAGGAGACGAAATTCATGACCACGCGCAGATCATCGGTCTGGTGGACATGTATGAAGCCATGATTCATTCTCGGCCGCAGCGCAAAAAACTGCTCCACTTTACGGCTGTAAAAGAGATTATCAAAACCGGTAAAAACGCGTTTCAGCGGCGATATCTCAAGGCACTGCTGAGCGTTTTTTCCATTTTCCCGCTCTTTAGCCTGGTTCGATTGAATTCGGACGCCGTAGGGAAGGTGGTTGAAACCTACCCGAGCCACCCGCTCCGTCCGAAGCTGAAGATTATCTATGATTCTCAAAATAGAAAAGTACCGACTGAGCGGATCATCAATCTGCCCGAAAACCCTTTATTGTACATCGTTGACTCGGTGTCCGAAGAAGGGTTGGAAGACGCAAACGAGTCTTGAATCGATAGGAAGCAGCGGTCTCCACTGCAAGGCTGCTAGGAGAACCAACCTTCATGTATCAGGAATACTGGGGACTTGCCCGGTCGCCGTTCACCAATGTGCCGAGTGAATCGTTTTTTTATCCTTCCCCGCAGCATGAGGAGGCCTTCACTCGCCTGCTCTATGTTATCCAGCAGCGCAGGGGGGTGGGAATGCTCACCGGTGAGGTCGGTTGCGGTAAAACCACTGTCACCAAGGCGCTGATGAGGTCGCTGGAGGAAGATCGATACCAGCTGCTGCTGCTGTCCAATCCGGCCATGGATCCCCTGGATCTGATTCGTTCCATTTTGATTCACTGCCATATCCAATGCGCCAACGGGCACAAGCCGGTGCTGCTCGATCAGCTTCAGCAGCACCTGATTCAATCTGCCTCCCGTGGGATCGATACGGTCCTGGCCATCGATGAGGCCCACGTGATCGCACGTCAGGAAACCCTGGACGAACTGCGGATGTTGCTGAACATGCAGTACAACGAGCAGTTCCTGATCACGCTCATTTTGATCGGACAGCCTCCTTTGTTGAAGCGAATTTCTGAACTGCAGCCGTTAAAAGAGAGAATCAGCGTGAAATACCACCTGGAGCCCCTCAACGAGCAGCTCACCCTTCGGTACATTTTGCACCGTTTGAAAAATGCCGGTGCCGAGCGTGGATTGTTCAGTATGGAAGCCATCAGCGCTCTTTTTCAATACAGCGGGGGAATTCCGTTGCGGATCAACAACATTTGCGACCGCTGCCTGTTGATCGGCTTTATGCGACAAGCCAGCCTAATCGACACGCGCATTGTCGAAGAAGCCATTGAGGACCTGCGGTAATAAAAGAAGGAACCATCATGCTTGCCGTTGACAGATTTCTTTACAGATGGCTGCTGCTGCTGTTTTTCAGCTGCAGCCTTTTGTCAGGGTGTACTTCCCAGCAAACGGTTGCTCCAACCGGGGAAACGGAGTCGGATCTTGAAAGTCGGCCGGTTTCTTCCGGCAGATTTCGCAGCGTGGTCCTCGATGATCTTGACAATGACGGCAATCTCGACCTGGTAGCCGGCGGTGCTTCGCCGGGGGCGCTCGCCATCAGCTATGGGGACGGCAACGGGCGGTTGTCCACCGCACAGACCTTAACGGTGCAGGGCGAAGTTCAGTCGGTGGCCGCAGCCGATCTCAATCAGGACGGTTTCAAGGACATCGTGATATCGGTTCAGCGGGGTGCTTCCGGTATCCTGGTCTGGCACTATCAGGGCATTCGCCAATGGGTCAGGGCCGTCGCACCCACCGCTATCAATGAATATCAGGGTGTTGCGTGTGCCGACGTGAACCGGGACGGCTTTGTGGATATCCTGGCCGCTAATGCGACTTCGGATGCAAAGGGGGGAATCCAGGTCTGGCTGGGTGACGGTCGCGGGAACTGGCCGGCCGAATCCGGCCCCACAAAAACCGGAACTTACATGGATGTCGTTGTGGCCGACTTCAACGAGGACGGGGTTCTCGATTTGGCCGGCACCAGTTGGGGAATTCAAGGGGCCGTGCGGGTCTGGCTGGGAGACGGTGCCGGCTCCTGGTCGGGACTGCCTCCATTGCAGCAAGGCAGCTTCTACGGCCTTCATGCCGGAGATCTGAATCGCGACGGGCACACGGATCTGATCGCGACGACCTACCGGGCCGGTATCGCCGTTTTTTTCGGCGACGGCCGGGGGAATTTTTCGCCGGGTGCGCAGCCGCAGAAGACCAACAGCTTCTGGGACGTGACCCTCACCGATCTGGATGCGGATGGAACCATGGACCTGCTGGCCAGCTCCAACGTGGCCGGCGGCATCCGGGCCTGGAAATTCAAGGACCGCAATTCCTGGGAGCCGGTGACCGGCAGATTTCCTACCTGGGGAACGTACTACGAATTGACGGTTGCCGACCTGGACCGGGATGGAACCGACGATATCTGCGCAGCCAGCTTCGGGGAAGGTGTCAAATTCTGGCGTGCAAGAGGCGATATCCCGTTTTCTTCCGTTGCAGATGTCATCTCCAAAGGAATTGCCGGCGCCGAGCAGGTAGAACGAGGTGTGGAGGAAAACGATGCATACACTACCATAACCGGATTTCCGGAATACAAGATCGGCCCGGGGGATCTGCTGGAGATCACCCGCTGGCAGGGTCCAACGCCGATTAAAGAGGAAATACTGGTAAGACCGGATGGTCGCATATCCACAGAATTCATCGATGATTTGAAGGTAAACGGCCTGACTCCCACCCAACTGGATCGACTGCTGACCAAATTTTTTAAAGATTACCTCAAGCAGCCGCGGATCGACGTGGTTGTCAAAGAATTTAACAGCAAGTTCGTTTCCCTGACCGGGGCAATCGGCAGCGGCATCCGCACCGCGGGATCCGGCACGGGTGCCGGTCGTTATGCCCTCACCGGCAGGGTGTATTTACTGGAGATGGTGGCCCGGGCCGGTGGTCCCAGCCGGGATGCCAACCTGCGCGAAGTCCGCATGCGTCGAAGAAATGGCGAGACCCTGACGCTGAACCTCTTCCGTGCCATCTACCAGGGAGATCCGAGCCAGAACATCGTACTGAACAGCGGCGACTTGTTGTTTTTCCCCACACTGGTTCTGGATGCCAACCGGGTTTACGTGTTCGGAGAGGTGGTCAGTCCCGGTGTCTATAAACTGCCGGAGGCCAACATGCGCCTGTTCGATGCCATATCCGAAGCCGGCGGCCCGACTGTCTTCGCGGAGAAAAGCAGCGCCCGAATCGTTCGCGGCAGTGTGACCCGGCCGGAGATTATCCCGATCGATCTGAAAAAACTAGTCGAACAGGGCGACCAGACCCAGAATATCCTGCTGGCCAGCGGCGATCTGATCTACGTGCCGCGGTCTGCTTTCGGTGATGTCAACCAGTTCTGGAAGCGTATCAAGCCGCTTTTCGAAATCGTTTACTCACCGGCGCGGGTCATCAATGAATGGGATCGCGCTCTGGACACGCTGGGTCAGTGATGCCCCCTGAAAAGGGAAGAAAGGCTCCGTTTAATCGGGGCAACTCGCAAGGATTGGATTCATGGCACAATATGACGTCGACCTGAGAGACTACTGGCGAATCCTGAAAAAGAGAAAGGCCATCATCGCAGTGGTGGTGATGCTGGTGGGCATCAGCAGTTACGGGTTCGCCAAGTTTCAGGAGCCGGATCCTTTGTATCAGGCCGAATCGGCCATCAAAATCGAGCATGTCTCCAGCCTGGTGGCCCTGTTGACCGGCAGCATTTGGGGATCGACGGAAAGCATGGATACCCACGCCTATATCATTACCAGTTACCCGGTGATGGCGCTGGCCCTGAAAGCGCTGGGCTGGGTCCCGGTGGAATTGCCGGTTGAAGACATCCGCATTTCGGCAGATGCCATGGTCGAAATGGAACGACTCAAAGCGATGGTCGCCGCCGAACAACAGGAGGGAACCAATATCATCAACATTTTGGCGACCTCCCCGGACGCAAAGGAAGCCGCCCGGGTCGCTAACGTGATCGCCGACGCCTACCGCAAATTCAATATCCAGGAAAAAAACCGGAAAACCATCGAGACCAAGAAGTTTATCGAAGAGCAGTTGAAAGCCACCTCGCAGGGTTTGCGGCGGGCCGAAAAGGAACTGCAGACCTTCAAGGAAGGTTACGGGCTCATAGCCATCGACGAACAGACACGAAACAACCTCGCCCGGCTTTACACCGTTCAGATTGAATACGAACGGGCAAGCGAACAGCGCAAGGAGGTGGTATCCAAGCTAAAGCTGTTGAACAGTGTCGACCCCGGATCCATAGAAGATTTTCAAAAATCGCTGTTTACGGCGCCACCCGATTCGCCGGTACATGCGCTGCGCAGCAAACTCGGTGATCTGTTTCTCGAACGCCAGACCCTGCTGATCCATCTGACCGAGAAGCATCCCCAGGTCATGGAGGTTGACGACAAGATCAGGGCGGTGGCAGCTGAGATCCGCGATGAGCTCAATTCCGAGTTGCGCACCCTGAAGATCCAGGAAGTTGCCCTGCTGCGAAGACTCAAGGCGCAGAAAAAAGAAAACCAGAGTATTCCCGAAAAGGCGCTGCTGCTGGTGCGACTGGAAAGGGAAGTGTCGCTGCAGGAGACGCTCTATTCCCAGCTGAAAACCAAATATCAGGAGACCCAGATCCAGGGATCCGGGCAAGTGGAAGAAGTCACGATCGTTCGTCCGGCGGTTGAGCCGAGCAGGCCGTATAACATCCCTTCTCCAATGATGATCGTTGCTACCGGAATTGTCATGGGGCTGATATTAGGGATTGTGCTGGCCTTCGGAGCCGAGATATTCGACACTTCCATGGGGACGATCGAAGATGTAGAAGAATCCCTGCAGGTGCCGGTACTGGGGGTGATCCCGTTTCTCGGCAAGGAAGAGAAGGAACGCCTGCAGGGGAAAATCACCGGGGCGGATCGCACCCGGGGACTGATCATGCACTATGACCCGAAATCCCTGGCTGCCGAGGCCTTTCGATCCCTGCGCACCAATCTTCAATTCATGAGCCTGGAGGTAAAGAGCAAAACGTTTTTGATCACGAGCTCTTTCGTTCAGGAGGGCAAAACCCTCAACGTGATTAATCTGGCCTTGAGCGTGGCCCAGGCAGGCGAAAAGGTGCTTCTGGTGGAGTGTGATTTGCGCAAGCCGGTGATTTACAAGAATTTCGGTCTTCCGCGAGATCCGGGGTTGACGGATTTTGTGCTGGGCAACTACAAGTGGCCGGAAGTCATAAACAATATCGCTGACGTCATGCTGGGTGATTTTGAAATTGACGACATCCTGCGAACCCCCGGATTAGATAACCTGCATATCATCACTTCCGGCACCCAACCGCCGAATCCGTCGGAGATTCTGAGTTCAGAGCGTTTTCGTACTTTT
>JAHEIV010000170.1 GCA_024639205.1 Deltaproteobacteria bacterium
AAAAGTCAGTGCCATTCGCATTCCTGCGCTGATCATATCGGGGGCCGCGGATAGTCTGACACCTCCCAAATACGGGAACTATCTCCACGATTGCATCCGGGGGTCGATGCACGAGATCATTCCGGAGGCCGGCCACATGGTCGCTCTGGAAAAACCGTCCGAATTCATCGAAGCCGTTACCGCATTTATGGCATGAAGCGCAGCGGAATATTCTCGTTTGCCATGCCATAGTTTATCAATCGAAAATTAACACGCGAGTTACGACTTCCAGCTGTTGCAAAAAACCATTGAACGCAGATCATCCGACCCGCTGCGGGAGCGTGTTCGATAAAAACGAGGAAAAGAGGATACCATGGTCGATTCGTTGAAAAACAGCGCTCGCAAAGTACAGGACGCCCTGGATGAAGCCGGCCTGGCTTGCGAAGTCATCGAAATGCCGAAAACAACCCGCACCGCCCGCGAGGCGGCTGCGGCTGCCGGCTGCTCGGTGGGCCAGATAGTCAAATCCCTTATATTCAGAGGAACCCGCACGCAAAAGCCCTACCTGGTAATGGCCAGCGGCGCAAACCGGGTGAACGAACATATCCTCGCAGACGCGGTCAGCGAGCCGGTGGAAATGCCGGATGCCGATTTCGTCCGAGAAAAGACCGGTTTTGCCATCGGCGGGGTTCCGCCGATAGGACACACTGCACCCTTGGAAACCTATATTGACCAAGATTTACTGCAGTATGCAGAAATCTGGGCTGCCGCCGGCACCCCGAATGCTGTCTTTAAATTGACACCCACCGATCTTCAGGCCATTACCGGCGGTCTGGTGATAAAGGTTGCGTGAAGAATCCTGATATTTTCTCTTGAATGTTTGCAAAAATTCGCTATAATAAAAATGATTTGGCCACCAAAGGCCCGTTAGATTCGACAGCGGGCCGGTTTCACGCTTAGGGATCGTACCATTTGTCAAAGTGGCATCCTCAAGTATGAAACGAGTTGAAACACGTAAGAAAGGGGGTGCGGGAATGGCAAATGGAACCGTCAAATGGTTCAACGAAAAAAAAGGGTATGGCTTCATCGAGCAGGAGGACGGACCAGATGTGTTTGTGCACTATTCAGGTATCAATGCATCCGGGTTCAAGTCGCTCAATGAAGGCGACCAGGTTTCATTTGACATTGAGCAGAGGGACAAGGGCCCTCAGGCGGTGAATGTCATGAAAATCTAGTGCGCAGTTGTAAGAGAAAAGGCAATCCGTCCGAATCGGACAGATTGCCTTTTCTTTTTTGTAACGTAACCGGTATTAGCCCTGCACAGAAGGACAATCAGCTCACAATCTCATACACATCTTCCAATTTCTCGGAAAACGATCGGATCATTTCCAATTGATATTGGGTCAGATATTTGAATCTGACTCCAATTCCGTGCGTGCCGCTCCACACGATTTCTCCGGTCAGCTGATAGGGAAGTTTGTTGTTGGGCAACGTAAAATTCATGCTGACTTCTTTTCCGACTGCAAAGGAATCGCGGGTTTCGACAAAAACCCCAAAGGCGCTGATGTCCAGAATGAAGCTCTTATATTGGCGACCGCCCACGGAATAACTCAAACCGATCAGGCAGGGTTTACGGGAGTTGCCCCTGCGATCGATCTGACCGTCTTCGAGCTTCATGCCCTCCAGGCGCTGAAGCAGCTGACGCTGCTGGTCGTCGTTCATTTCGAGAATCATCTTGAACAGGTTTTTCGTGAACCGCTCTCCAAGCAACTGCTTGACCATCTTGACGAGCTGTTCCTGGGGAGTGTTGCAGGCAAGCCCAAACAATCTTGCGGTGGCGCTGTATTTGTGAAGTTGTCGATCGAATTCTTCCATCATCTATTTCCGCCGAATCCACCTTGCTGAGAACCACTCCATTATATCACACAAGCAATTGATATTTCAAATTAATTGATCAGCATGCCGGGAAAGGGTCAAATGCCGGTGATCAGCCGTTGCTGAGAAAAATGACAGGTGAGGGTTACCCGATGGAAATGGTCAGGATATCTCTGCGGGCATCGGCGCGCTGAATGGTCACCTGCACCAGGTCTTCCGGTGTCAGGTCGATCCCACCGTGCAGCGGCAGATCGCACTCCATCATAAAGTCGGGGATTAATACCTGAAAGGTGTTCCTGCGCTTCATCAGTACAATCGCTTCAAGCTTCTGTCCGATCTGTTTTTCCAGATACTTGAGAATCCAGTACCGGTGACGGCGCTGCTGGAGTCTGATAATACCGGAGATCGGCAGTTCAAGGGATTGGATAATCTGATCGATCTCATCGTGGGTATAGGGATCTTCCAGATCGAGGGCGGCGCGTATCTGGCGCTGGGTAACCAGGTCGGAATACTTGCGGATGGGAGAGGTGGCTGTCAAGTATACCTCCAATCCCAAGCCGGAGTGCTGTTCCGGTTTGGAGTTCAGGGCAAAGCGATTCAGCAGCCTGCGCTGCATGATATTTTTAAATAGACTCTCCTCCATGCCCTCATACAACCGTTCTTTGGGTTTCGGCTGCGAACGAAAAATGGCCGGCATTTTCTGGTCCTTGAGAAACCGTCCCATCAACCAGTTGGCCATGATCATGAGCTCGGAAACCAGCAACCTGCCCGGACTTTCACGGTTGATCCGGTTGACGCTGATCTCTCCGTCGGCAGCGAGCCAGACATGGGTTTCCGGCAATGTGATCTGCAGGGCGCCGGCATCGAGTCGAAATTGCCGGAATTTCGAAGCGGCTTCCCGAAGGATCCGAATATCGGCGTCCTGGTCCGCCTGCATGTTGACATCGTAATAGGTCATTTGCCGCGAAACATTGACCATGCTCGCAAAAACTTCAAAGTCAAGGATATCGAGTGCCTGGTTGAGCCTCACGACAGTGCTGATGGCCGGGCGGTCTTCACCCGCTTTCAGACTGCAAAGGTTCTCTGCCAGACCGGCCGGCAGCATCGGTATTCTCTGGTCGGGCATATAGACAGAGCTACCGCGAAATTGTGCTTCCAGATCGAGCGGATCTTCTTTGCGGACAAAATGCCCTACGTCGATGATGTGAATCCCCATCCGGTAACCATCGCCGTCTCTCTCTAAGCTCAGGGCATCGTCATAATCCAGGGTAGCTTGCCCGTCGATGGTAATCAGCGAAAGAGCGCGCAGATCACGGCGAGTCGAATCCGGATAGGGTTTGATAACCTCGAGGGCGGCTTTCGCAGCAATTTTCTCGTAGGTTGCCAGCAGCTCCGTGGAAAAATCGATCGGGGTTTCGTTCCGGATAAGCTCCAGGTTTTCGTTTTCATTCCACACTCCGGCATTGACCAGCGCCAGATAAATATCGTGATCGTCTCTGATCCCGACTTTGGACAGGATATCCTTACCGATGGTGTAATGCTCGCTCTCTTTGCCGAAAAGGTAGTAGGATTTCAGGATTTCAATGATTTGTTGATCATCTCCGGCTGACGGCTCCAGGGTACCTGCTGCATTTTCCAGGCTCCCTTTAAGCCACCGGGCGCCCCTTGTAATGAACTCCACGCGGTTCTCTGCAGCAATCCGCTGAGAAATCAGATGTTGAACCTGCTCTTGCGAGTACGGGAAAAACCGGTCCGGGTTAAATTTGAAATACATGCGGTTTTTGAAAAATGCCCTTACAACGGCGGACTTGTGATCATCGGTTGCTTCGTTGGGAAAGCAAAACTCTGTCATAGTCACCAGGTCGATCCACTCCTGTTCGGTGTTCAGTACTTCCCACAGCTCCTTAATGTCTACCTGATGGATCAGCTTTTCGCGCCGCTGGGCAATGTCTTTTAATGTCCGAACCGTCTTGTCCCGTCCCTGGGAGAGATCGATGCGCATGCTGCATTTGTGAGCCAAACGACTTGCCGAGAGGTTCATCTCACGGTTGCTCTCGGTCAGGATTCGCAACCGTCGATCTTTTACTTCCAGCACAACCGCGCATAAGATCTTCTGCTGATCGATATATTCAACGATGTTGCCCATTATCATAACATTTGATCATAACAACCGGATATGTGAAAGTCAATGTGGGCAAAACAGCTGATAACTATAAAGAATTACTTGCGAATTTACACTTTAGACACTATATTCTCCCTGGCGCCACATGAAATCTTTAGATCTCATAAAACCTTACTTTCGCGAAAATAGGACGGTCATCACCTTCGGCATGATCAGCCTGATCATCGTCGATGTGCTTCAACTTTTCATCCCACGAATCATCAAATGGGTGGTGGACGACCTTACGTCGGGACAAACCGATAACGCCGGTCTGCTGCGATACGCCGCAACCACCGTCGTCGTGGCCCTGCTGATTGGACTGTTCCGATTTATCTGGCGCTACTGCCTGCTCGGCACATCCAGACGTGTGGAAGAGGGCATCCGCAACCACCTGTTTACCCACTTGCAAACACTTTCGGCATCTTATTTTGACCGGGTGCGCACCGGCGACCTGATGGCTCACGCCACCAACGACATCCAACAGGTCCGCATGGCAACCGGGATGGGATTGGTGGCACTAAACGATGCCGTTGTTCTGGGATTGGCCGCCATCGGCTTCATGGCTTACATCAATGTGACCCTGACGCTGCTGGTTTTAATTCCCATGCCCTGCATCGCGCTGGCTGCACGTTATTTCAGCCGGAAAATGCACTATCGTTATCAAAAGGTCCAGGCGTCCTTTGCAGAACTGACCGAGGTTGTCAGGGAACGCATCGCAGGAGTCCGGGTGATTAAGTCCTATGGTCTGGAGAAAAACGAGGTCGACAGAGTCGATGAATTTTCCCGGAAGTATGTGAAGGAAAACCTGGGGCTGGTGAAGATCACCGGCTCTTTTTTCCCGATGATGTTCCTTCTGACCAATCTGAGTTTGGCCATCGTGATCTATTTCGGGGGTCGCCAGACCATTCGGGGCACCATTACCACCGGCGATTTTGTGGCTTTTATCAGCTACCTCGGATTGATGACCTGGCCGATGATGGCCCTGGGGTGGGTGACCAACCTCATTCAGCGTGGCAGGGCCTCACTGGATCGCCTGAGCAACGTGCTGCAAACCCAACCTCATGTAGTGGATAAACCATCTGCCAAACTGCTGCCGAAGGTGGTCGGCGAAATGTTGCTGGACAATGTATCGTTTGCATACAATGGGAAACAGAAGTCCGGCTATCGTCCGGTGCTCAGCAGCGTTAATCTGAGGGTGCCAGCCGGCACCTTCCTGGGCATCGTAGGCCCTCCGGGCAGCGGCAAAACGACGCTGTTGAATCTCCTGCCCAGGATCTATAACACCACAGACGGCCGGATCCTGCTGGATGGAAACGACGTAAACGACATCCGCCTTCACAGCCTTCGATCACACATGACATTCGTACCCCAGGAGCCGTTCCTGTTTGCCGGCAACATTCGGCAGAACATCACCCTGGAGAATCCGGCAATCGCAGAGAACAGCCTGATGGATGCCATCGACGGCGCTGCCCTGGATGAAACCATCCGCACCATGCCTAACGGATTGGAAACGATCGTCGGTGAAAAAGGGATCGTCCTATCCGGCGGTCAAAAACAAAGAATCGCGCTGGCCCGGGCATTGCTCACACCGGCTGAGATCCTTTTGCTGGACGATCCCATCAGCCAGGTGGATCTTGAAACCGGTACTCGAATCATCAACACCCTGCGCAGCATGGCCGGCACCCGCACCATTATTATCGTATCCCACCGCATGTCGGCCGTCCGACATGCCGACCGGATCATCACTTTGAAGGATGGCCGGATCGTCGAGTCCGGCGATCACAACGAGTTGATGACCGGCAATCGCTACTACGCCGGAACCTATCGATTACAGGAGATCGTAGAGGGCTGGGATGCGAACTGACTACGGGTATTTTGAAGAAAAAAGACTTGGCAGGACATATGACATCCGGCTGCTCGGGCGTCTGATTCCCTTTGTCAGGCCGGTCAGCGGTATGCTGATCTGGTCGGTCCTGCTGGTCGTGCTGATAACCGCGCTCGAGTTATCCATTCCGTACCTCACAAAAATAGCGGTGGATGAATACATCGTTCCCCGCGCCGCTCCCCAAACCAATACCGCAACGGATGTGGCTGCTTCGAAACAGCGGTTCGTAGAGATCGATCTGCGCGATCCCGGGCTGAAAAAAATCGCCGATCGCTATCCGGATCTGTTTACGGCAACAGGCGATTCGGCACGCATATCGTTGGCAGATTTGTCTCGACTGCATCGCGATGAGATCTCCGCTGTGCGTCGACCGGATCTGCTCGGCATCGGTCGTATCGCAGCGTTATTTGTATGTATCGTCCTGCTGAGCTTCGTTTTCAACTTTGCTCAGCGGGTCGTGATGGAATACTCGGGTCACTTGATCATGCACCGGCTGCGCACGGCGCTTTTTGCCCATATACAGTCCCTTTCCGTCGAGTTTTTTTCCCGCAACCCGGTGGGTCGGCTGGTCACGCGTGCGACCAACGATGTGCAAAACATGCACGAGTTGTTTACCTCCTTGATCTCGTTCGTGTTTAAAGACCTGTTTTTGCTGGTCGGCATTGCCATCGTGCTGACGGTGATGAATGCGAAATTGGCCCTGGCCACCTTTTCCGTTCTTCCATTGGTGGTCGGCGCCT
>JAHEIV010000171.1 GCA_024639205.1 Deltaproteobacteria bacterium
GCTCGGACAGTCCGTGATCATGTCGGTGAACAATGCCAAAGGAGCCAATGCGTTCATCCGGCTCGGCGGGCGGATCCCGGCTCCCATTCAAAGTCTCACCAATTGATCACAGGCGACCGATGGTGGGTGGTACGCCTGAGCGTCCAATTGCCGTACAGGGGTGATATTCGTTGGGCGCGGCCGCAGCAAATGCCGTTCAGCGGGCGAAAGACCATTTCCGGTCGGACAACCGATTATCTGAATCCCATCAACCCCCCGATCGGGACGAGGGTTCATCCGGTTTATCTGCACAACTGGTTTCTAAAGCTATTCTGCCGACATCCGCTCTTCGACCTGCAATATGACCGATAGCCGGAGTCGCTGTGCCGGTTGGTATTCACCCTGACCGATTCAACGTTCCGAACAACCGTATATGGTCGTCTGTGAAGATTTTCGCGACTTGATCTTGTCACCTGCCTGACGGTTGAAACCGGGATAACAAAAAGGGCTTTTTATTCTTTAGGATGATCCTCAGGTTTTCTTCGGCTCTGGAACACCTGGCGATTCGTCCGGGTAAAGATCGAAGAGTGCGCCGTTTGCCTTCGGCAACCCGAAATCACCCCCGCATTCCAATGATAGCCGGATTGTCTGAAACCGTTTCGGGCAACATGCGGGTCTAGCGGATGGAGACCACCGGAACCGGAGCGTTGAGTATCACGTACTGAGCGGTGGAACCCATCAGCAGCTTGCCCACCTTTGAGCGCCGTTTTACACCGACGAAGATCAAGTCGATACCGTTTTCCTGGGCAAAACGAACGAGGTCTTCGCCGGGAGACAGTCCGCGGATCAGCAAGTGGGTTTCACAGGGTATGCCTTCCTTTTCGATCAGCGAGGCGGCATCGGCCAGGCTTTGCTGCGCAGCATCGATATCCTTCTGATTATCTTCCGTGCCCTTTCCCATGGAAGCAACCAGGTGAACGGATGCCTGCATGACAGCGCAGTATTTGGACGCCAGCGCGATGGCATCCTTGGCCGCGCTGGAACCGTCGTAGCCGACCAGAAACTTCATCATGGCTTGCTCCCTTCAATTCTTGGCATACAGTTCTTGCCGGAACCCTGCATGAAATACAATATCCAAAAAGCATGGCCGCTATCGACAAGCGTTGCGTGCACGCAGGATGCAAGCCAACATACCTAGATACTACCGGGATGTAAACCGATATTATTCGATCGATGGCAACGCCGCTGAGACGAACCGGAAGCAGTCATGGACGCAGTAATTTCGGTTTTGACGGATTTATCCGCCGTCTTTTGAGCGCTTTATTGAGCAATGGCTGCCGAAAGGTCCCGGTGAAGTCGCGTGGGTCGCAAACGCCACCTGTGGCGGGGAAGCACGTCTGTCCACATGGGTCAGGATGGGCGGCGGTTTGTCAACGGATGCAAATACCGATGTATGCTGATTATGCGGCAACCCTCATGGATTTCAGCTTGGTCAATATCTTGGCAGCCGGCTTGGAACCGAGCTCAACGGCACGTTTGGCGTGTTCGCGGGCGGTTTCGTAGGACTTCAACCGGTAGGAAACAACGGCAAGGTTATAGAAACCGCGGGGATCCTGTGGAGAAAGCTGCGTAAAGTGCTTGAAATAACGAATGGCTTTCAAATATTCCTTCTTCTCCGAAGCCGCCAGCCCGAGGGAAAACACCTCGCTGCCTTCGGCGTCAGTGTCCCCGCTGCCTTTTCCCTTCGCCTTTTTATTTCCGTTGTCACCGGAGCTGTCGCTTTTCGCAGCGCTGCCGGAGGAACCGGCTGCCGCCCGGGAAGATTTTGAGGCCGGGGCCTTTGCGGGTTCAGCCGCGACGGTCGATTCGAACACGATCACATCATCGTTGGTCGCGTCTCCGGTCAGCGGCGCTTGGATTTCACTCGTGTCCACCTCACCGTCCATGTCATCGGCATCCCACACCACCGGTTCGTGCCCGAGGACTTCGGCAATGTCGAATGTGGCGGTGTCATAATCGGATAAATCCCCCATGTTATCTTCTACAACTGCGCCCCCTACCGGTTCCGGCATCGAGATCGGCTCCGCGACAGCGTCACCGTGTTTTGGTAATCCGGCCGCTTTGGGTTGCAGGCCCGGCTGCGCAGATGCAGCAGTTTTGGCTTTTACGGGTTTTTGCCGTTTGTTGCGACGCTTTTTAGCTGCCGTCACAGGGGGTGTTGAATTTGCTGCGATTTTTAGTTTCTTCTTTATTTTTCGTAGAATTTTGTTTGCCGCACGTGCACCGAGTTTCAGAGCCTTTTCCGCATTCGCCTCGGCAGCCGGATAGTCTTTTTTACGGTAGTACACGATGGCAAGATTGTAATAGCCTCGTGGTTCCCGGGGGCGCAGAGAAACAAACCGATTGAAAATCTCGAGGGCGTTTTCTAAATCCTTTTTCGAGTAAGCCGCCATACCTTCTGCAAAGAGATCTTCCGAAATTCTATCCGGATCTGCTTCGGGTTGGACCGCCCCTTTATCATCGGACTGTTTTGTTGCCGGCGATTTTTTCTCCTCGGCATCGATCTTCGGTACAGCCGCTGAAGATCCGGGAGGTGCTGCCGCAACTGGTTCGACCGGCTTCTCTTTGGTTGCGGCCAAGGGCGTTTTGATCTCGCTCGCATCTGCGGCCACCGCAGAACTCTCTTCTTCTGCCACGGGCTTTGGAACCGGAACGGCCTCGATTTCAGGGAGATCTTCCGCGGCTGTGTCCTGGCTGGTTTCACCGTCGACAATTTCAGCCTCCTGGGCAAGTTCACCCGTTAAAACGGGAAACTCCGGAATTCCATCTGCGGACTGCGCCTCACCGGTTTGCGCAGCAGCTGCGGCCGGCTCGACCTCCGACTCCTCACTTTGGTGCTCCTGAACGACTGCCCTGCCGGCAGCCGGACCTGCTTCTTCGCCGATCTGCTCATCCGGAGCCGACGGCTCCACGGATTGCGTTTCACCGATTTCTTCCAGCGATTGCGGATCGATGGTCTCGAAGGCGGCGGTGTCGAGTTCTTCAAAAATCGTATCGGTTGTAGCGGTCACATCTGGTTCCAATGAGATGCTGCGCTCCTTGGCGAGCCTGATCTTCGATTTTTCGTAGATCTTCTGCGCTGCCCCTGCACCCATGTCCAGCGCTTTTCGGGCCATGTCGCAGGCCGTCTCGTAGTCCTTGAGCCGGTAATGCAGAATTGCCAGATTGTAGTAACCGCGAGGCTGAGTCGGGTTTTGTTCGGCAAACTTGGTAAAGTGTTGTAAGGCTTCTGCATAATTTTTCTTTTTGGAGGCGGCCAGTCCACGGGCAAAAAGATCCATGTCTGTAACCGCGGCGGATTCTTTCGATTCAGAAAGATCTTTTCCCGGCCCGGCAGCCTGCTTTTCGGGGCTTGCGGATCCTGCCGCCGGGGTCGGCCGGTCGCCGCCTGCAGCCGCTTCGACGGCTGCCTCCGGAACGGCCGGAGCCGTCTCTACTGCGGGCTGCTCTTCACCGGGCATCGCTCCGACCACGCTCTCCTCGACGATCGGTTCCGGCTCTTTGTCCGCCTCTTGAATGAAATCGTCCAAGGCCGCGGTTGGCAGATCCTCCAAATCGGATTCGGCTTCGATCGACTCGGGTTCGACCTGTTCGGACGGCAAGGCCGCTTCCATGGTCGAGTCAGCCCGGCCGGAGGCATCGGCTGCAGCATCCGGGCTCTCGTCTTGTTGCACAGCCGCCAATGATTCGGAATCAATGACGATGGTGTCGTCCCCGCCAAAACCGGCAACCGCCGGCAACTCTTCCTTTTTGAATTCCTCTGTGTCTGCGACCGACAGATCGGACCCCCGATCGAGGCCCTTGACCGGGTCACTTTCCTGGACTGCCGGGTCTGCAAACGGCGGCCCGTCGATTTCCACCGTCGCCGACTCCAAATACGACAGTGGGTCTTCTCCGGGATCTGCGGGTGAATTCGTATGTCGACCCCGCCGCTGCGGCCGGTCGGTCGAAGCGTTCCCGTTTTCAGCCATACCGCCCTGCTCCGTCGATCCGGTTTTTCCTGCGGTTTTACCGGATTTCTTGACCGCAACTTTTTTAAGGATTTTTTGAGCCCCATCGGCTCCGAGTTCAATTGCCTTGCTGGCGCACTGACCGGCTTTTTCAAAGTCTGCCGATCTGTAATGAAGTATCGCCAGATTGTAATAGGCCCGCGGCTCATCGGGGGAAAGTTCGGTTATGAGTGTGAAATACTCAATTGCAGCGGGGTAATCTTTCTGCCTGGAGGCTTCCATCGCCTGCCGGAAGTAGGCGTTCACCGGGGACTCGTCCACAGTTGTCGCTGGGGCATCTACATCCGGTTTGACTTCTGTTCCGAGACCGGCGGTGCCGATCGCCTCATCGACCGGTTCCATATCCGTCTGCACCGTTTCGCTCGGCGCCTTGCCGCCGGTTAACGGATTCAAATCCCTTTCATCGGGCTGCAGGATTTTTGCTTCTTCGAACCTCGCATCATCGGTCTCCGCACCGCCAGCACCCGCCTGTTCAGCGCTCGTTGGCCAATCTGCACTGCTGATCTCCGGTTCGACAATTTCTTCCGCATCGTTTCCGGCAGCGGATGTCCCGTCAGCTTCAATAGCGATGGTGGGGGTGCTCGAGTCGGATACGGGGATTTCCCTTTTTTCGGGTCCGGTCAACAAAAGGTATGTCAGGCGGTCTTCAAGATCCCGTATACGTTTGATGTCCTGCTGCTCGCGCATCAGGGCCAGTTTTTCTCTTCGCTGATGAAGGTCCAGCTGCTTGACCAGGTGTTGATGGTCGCTCTTGATTTGCTTGAAGTGCTGCAACAAACGCCGGTTGTCTTTGGTTACCTTTCTGAACTGCTTTTGTAATTCGACGAAGTAACCCCGACTCGATTTGGAAATCTCTTTTTCGACAATTCTGGCAAGCAGGCTGTAGTTGAGGGTATCCGGATCCATTTGTTCGGATTGAATGACGGTTTCGGGCACATCGGCCATCTTTACGGCCGGCTTGGCAGAGAGCTTACCGTCGCCGGCACCCTCGTTCTTTCCGAATTGAAAGTCATGCGGATTCTGCGGGACGGACTCTTCAAAGTTATCTTTGTTCCATGGAATGTGCTTGTCGGAAGCATACGGTTTAAAATACCAGTCGTTGATGTGAACCTGCTGATCGAGGTAACGCAATAACTGATCGATTGTGCTGAACATCTCGCGGCTTCGGTCGAGTTCGGCCAGTACCACATAGCTGCCTCCCTCATCCGGAGAAGAGGAGGCTTCGACGTTCAGAAAGTTGAACGGTCCCCGGGCGATGGTTTCACTGAGTTTGACGGCCGAATCTCTTCTGGTGACCAGAAAGGAGATGACCGCAACATCCTTTTCATCACAGAATTTCGGTTGGAAGGAATCGACCTGAAACTTGTCCATGATGAGACCTTCCAGGTCTCCGATGCGCAAATCCTCTTCCAGTCGCGATTTCATAGGATTTCTTCCCGGTTGTTCACCCGTTCAATACCGAAAGCGCACAGTTCGACCCGCCGGCCATCCGCCCGCCGGATGCCACTGGGTTGTATTAATGTAACATACTGAATATATGAACACAATTTTAGCGAAACCCATCAAGAAAGTCAAGATGGCGATACGGTTTGTTTTCCGAGGCGATATTTGATAAATTTTCGCAGTTTGGTGATCGGTACCATCTAAACCGGATCTGAAATTGCGCGCGAGCGCTGAAACGGACAGACAGAAGATGATCACCGCTGGAAAACCGGAGCGACGAGCTCGAATCGGGGTGATCTCCGACACGCACGGATATCTTCATCCTGCAGTGCCGGAAGTGTTTCAGCCGGTCAAACGAGTCATCCACGCTGGAGATATCGGCGGACCGGACATCCTAACAAAGCTCGGTCGCCTCGCCCCGGTAACGGCTGTTCGGGGAAACATGGACACCGGCGCGTGGGCGGCCGCCCTGCCCGATTTCGATATCGTTGAGTTCGAAAACATGCGCATCTGCGTGCTGCACGATCGACAGCGATTGGACTTCGATCCGCAACAAGCCGAATTAAACGCTGTCATCAGCGGACACACGCATCGTCCCCGGGTGCGAACCGAAGACGGTGTTCTGTTTGTAAATCCCGGGAGCGCCTCTCACCCCCGACACCGCCAAACCCCCACCGTGGCTCTGCTGGAAGTCGTTAACGGCATTTTTTCCGTCCGGTTTGTCGAACTGGTGTCGGAGACAACCGGGTGCCCACCCATGGCTTGAATCGCCAATGGCATCGGAGATGAATTGCACCGGTACGCCTCAGTGTGCTATAATGCAGCCTTGCCGGCGGGAAGTGCAGATTCGAACGTTCGCCGGTGAACCGACAAACTCTGGCCGGCAATACCACTGCTTGCAGCGCGTTGTAGAACCCGGGAATCGACCGAGGAGGACGCAAATGTTAACGATATTGCTGAAATTCAACGATAAGGTGTTAAAAACCATTGAAACCGACAAAGATATGGTGAGCATCGGCAGGAATGCGGGCAATGACATCCATATCGATAATTTGAGTGTATCGAAAAACCATGCCAGAATCACCAGAGACAAAGATTCCTACCGGGTGGAAGACCTAAAGAGCACCAATGGGACTTA
>JAHEIV010000172.1 GCA_024639205.1 Deltaproteobacteria bacterium
GGTTTTTCATCCCGTCGAGTCGAATGCACGCCCGCCAGCTCCCGTCTCACGTTCTGGGGCCTTGGAAATCTGCTCAGATTTTCGGTTCGGAGCCAAATTCAGGATTTTTTTCCCGGCTCCACCTGCTCCTTCACAGCTGCTGCCTGAACCCTGGCGCCGACGTTGCCGCGGGCTACTTTCACGCGGACTTTGTCGGCGATTTCGACGGTGAGCGTCGTTTCGTCCAATCCGGTGATGCGGCCGTGTATGCCACCGCTTGTGATGATCCGGTCTCCTTTACTCAGGTTTGAGATCATTTCACGGTGTTCTTTCGTTTTTTTCTGTTGGGGTCGAATGAGCAGAAAATAAAAGATGACGAACATCAAAATCAGCGGAATGAATCCGGAAAAACCACCGGCGCCCCCGCCGGCTCCGCCGCCTTGTCCCATTGCGTGTGCGATACCGATCAAAATAAAACCTCCTTGTTGGGTTCGATTGAATCTGATCCTTGCTGCAAAATGGCGCTCATATACTGTAATTTGCCGTCCAGGTCAAACCATTCTTGGTTCACCAGGAAAATTCAGAAGGGATCAACCCGGAATTTCCACAGTGGATGGATGTCAGATAGTGTTTCCGCAGTTATAGTCGGTTAGCGATATTATTCACAGACAATGCTGCTTTGTCCCGGAACCATCGACCGGTCACTTTCAATGGTGATGCTCAGATGCCGTCGCATCTCCAGATCCAACAGCTCCTTTTTCTTGCGATTCAGCAGGTAATCGGCGACATCTACCGGCACGATCCCCCTGACAGTGGAGACTTCCCCTTTAAGGGTTTCCAGCCTCAGTTTGCGCAGAAAATCGAGTACCAGTGATTCGGTCGAAGGAACGATTCCCTTGCCCTGGCAGATGCCGCAGGTCAGATAGCTGCTGAATTCGATCGAGGGGCGGATACGCTGCCGCGACATCTGCATCAGACCGAACGTGCTGATTCGGCCGACCTTGGTGCGGGCTTTGTCCGGCTTGACGTGCGTCTTCATGGATCGCTCAACCTCGGATCGATTGCGTTGTTCCAGCATGTCGATAAAATCGATGACAATCAATCCGCCAAGGTCTCTCAGGCGCAGCTGGCGAGTGATTTCCTCGGCGGCTTCCAGGTTGGTCTGCACAGCGGTCTCTTCGATGGATTTTTTCTGGGTGGCTTTACCTGAATTGACATCGATCGCCACCAAGGCCTCGGTTTGTTCGATAACAATCGATCCGCCGGATTTAAGGGCCACGCGATTGTCAAAAATCGAGGAGATCTGATTTTCGAGCTGGAATTTGGTGAATAGCGGTCGATCGCCCTTGTAGAGCTTGACGATCTTGGTGTGCTTTGAAGAGATGATTTTGATGAAATCCCTGACCTCCTGATAAACCGCTGCGTCGTCGATCAGGATTTCGATCACATCGGGTGTAAGCGAATCTCGAATGGACCGCAGCACCAGGTTTCTTTCTTTGTGAAGCAGCGCCGGGGCTTGCTCGTTGGGGACGCTTTTTTTGATGTTGTTCCACAGGCGAAGAAGGTATTTAAGATCTTTTTCGACCTGGGTCTTGGTGCATCCCAACCCGGCGGTGCGGACGATGGCACCGAATCCCTCCGGCAATGTCAGGCCGGACATGATTTCCTTCAGGCGATTGCGCTCTTCCTCCTCTTCTATTTTTCGGGATATCCCCGAATGCTCGGCACCGGGCATCAAAACCAGATGCCTTCCCGGCAGGGAGATAAAGGTTGTCAGCATGGCTCCTTTGTGGCCCACCGGTTCCTTGGTGATCTGTACGAGCACCTCCTGGCCGCGTTTTACAATGGTGTTGATGGAGAGATCCCCGGCAGGGCTGTCGTAGAAATAGTCCCGGTGAATTTCGTTTTTTTGGAGGAAGCCGTGTCTTTCGGCCCCGTAATCGACGAAAACCGCCTGCAGGCTCGGCTCGATCCGGGTGATAACGCCCTTGTAAATATTACCGTGGGTGATCTCTTTGGAAGCGCTTTCAATGTGAAATTCGGCCAGGGTACTGTCGGTCACCTTTGTGATGCGACACTCTTCATGGTCGATCGCGTTGATCAGAATCTTGCTGGGCATCTGCGGTACGGTTCCTTCCGGATTTGATAAATTAATCTGTAAAAGTAAAAAATTGTAACAGACAAGTCAATGAATAATTTTCCCGCCCCCTTCCGCGGACGGGTCTCAATGAAAGGCAGACTTTGTCGGCGACGCCTTTGAGAGCACGGATTAAACCAGCCGGTGTTGCTATTTGAACGAACTTGTGGCATGAACAACACCGATATCTCACATGGATTTTTCCCGAGTCGAAGGCTTGCGTGCCTCCCGCGGTTGTGAGACTTGAAGGTTGCGGCCATCTCTGGTTGTTGCAAGCCCTTCATTATTCTGCATTCGGCCGTGCCGGAACGCATGAAACCCTGCAGCTCATCCGAACGGTGAAAATTGATGAGAATAATCGATTCTCATCCTTATCGCATGCTGGAACGGTTGGTATCCGCTTGGAGCTTGCCCAACCTGCAGTCATCGGCGTTATTGCCGATGTCTCATCGATATGCATGAAAGGTTCAGGTATGAGCCCGCCGGCCCAGCAGGTTGCAGCACGGGCCCCGGCAGCGTCAACTGTGTGGAAAAAGATTGGAAAGTCGAAAAATAATGGAGCAACGATACAATCCTCAGACGATTGAAGCCAGGTGGCAGAGCTTCTGGGAAGAAAACGATCTGTTCACGGTCACGGAGAAACCCGGAATACCGAAGTACTACCTGTTGGAGATGTTTCCGTACCCCTCCGGGAAAATCCACATGGGACATGTTCGCAACTATACGATTGGAGATGTGGTGGCCCGATACAAGCGGATGCGCGGGTTCAACGTGCTGCATCCGATGGGTTGGGATGCTTTCGGCATGCCGGCGGAAAACGCGGCGATCGCCAACAATACGCACCCCGCGAAATGGACCTATGACAACATCGACGCCATGCGCGCGCAGCTCAAACAGATGGGTTTCAGCTACGACTGGAGCAGGGAACTGGCAACCTGTAAACCGGAATATTATCGCTGGGAGCAATGGCTGTTTTTGAAAATGTATGAAAAGAAAATGGCCTATCGCAAGGAGTCCTTTGTAAACTGGTGTAATTCGTGCCAGACAGTGCTGGCCAACGAACAAGTCGAAGCCGGAATGTGCTGGCGTTGCGGCCGCCTGGTGCGGCAAAAAAAACTGTGGCAGTGGTTTTTCAAGGTAACGGATTACGCCGAAGATCTGCTGCTGTACAGCGACCGTCTGCCGGGTTGGCCGGAAAAAGTAATTACCATGCAGAAAAACTGGATTGGCAGGAGTATCGGTGCCGAAATCCGGTTCCCTTTGCCAAAATCGAACCGCACGGGGGACACCGAAATTCCTGTTTTCACCACTCGTCAGGACACTGTTTGTGGGGCCACTTTTATGGTTCTGGCACCTGAACACCCCCTGGTGCTGAAACTGTCCCAGGGAACCGGTCAGGAGAAGGAAACGGCCGGATTTGTCGAACGCATGGCGCTGCAGGACCGATCGGTCAGGAGCCTCGAAAGCTTCGACAAGGAGGGTGTGTACATCGGAGCCGACTGCATCAACCCGCTCACCGGGAGAAAGATCCCGATATATACGGCAAATTTTGCCTTGATGGAGTACGGAACCGGAGCGGTGATGTCCGTACCGGCCCACGACCAGCGGGACTTTGAGTTTGCCCGTAAATACGGCCTGGATATCGTTGTTGTCGTCGATCCCGCCGGGGAACATCTGGATCCGGCGACCATGGAGGAAGCTTACACCGGCGAGGGCATCATGGTGAACTCCGGCGAGTTCGATGGAATGCCGAACGTCGATGCCCTGGATGAGATCGCCCGGTACCTGGAAAAAAACGATCTTGGCAAAAAGACTGTCAGTTTTCGGCTCCGGGACTGGGGCATTTCCAGGCAACGCTACTGGGGGGCGCCCATCCCGATGATACACTGTGAGGGCTGCGGCATCGTACCGGTGCCGGAAAAAGATCTGCCGGTGATGCTGCCGGAGGATGTTGAAATGCTTTCCGGGGGCAAGTCACCGCTGCCATCATTGGAATCGTTTACCAGCACCGTTTGCCCGAATTGTGGCAAACGGGCCCATCGGGAAACCAACACCATGGACACCTTCGTGGAGTCTTCCTGGTACTTCGAGAGGTACTGCAGTCCGGCCTGTGATCGAGGAATGTTCGATCCGCAAGCGGTGGCTTACTGGATGCCGGTGGACCAGTATATCGGCGGGGTGGAGCATGCCATACTGCACCTGCTCTATTCTCGATACTACACGCGGGTGTTGAAGGAAATGGGCCTGGTCGACTTCAAGGAACCGTTCACGCGCCTGCTGACCCAGGGGATGGTCTGCAAGGAAACCCTGTCGTGCGCCGAACACGGATTTTTGCTGCCCGATGAAGTCCAAACCGACGGCGAGCTTCGCCGGTGCATCAAGTGCGGCAACCAGGTGACAGTGGGTCGCATCGAAAAAATGTCCAAGTCGAAGAAAAATGTTGTCGATCCCAACGTCCTGCTGGATAAATATGGAGCCGATACCACCCGCCTGTTTTGCCTTTTTGCGGCACCGCCTGAGCGCGATCTCGAGTGGAGTGAACAGGGTGTCGACGGCGGATATCGCTTTTTGAACCGCTTGTGGCGATTCTATGTGGACTGGGTGCAGCATGTCACTGCGGTGAAACCGTTTAACGGTTCTCCTGAATCCCTGGATGGAGCCGTAAAAGAGCTCTACCGTAAAACCCATCAAACCATCGCCAAGGTGACCAGCGATATCGAGGATCGATATCACTTCAACACGGCCATCAGTGCAATCATGGAGATGTTCAACCGGATGTCCGGATTTGAGCCCGACGATCCCATGGAGGACACGTTGATGGTTATGCGCTGTGCCATGGATAACATGGCACTGCTGCTGTCACCCATCGTTCCGCACTTTGCAGAAGAGCTCTGGCAGGCATTGGGCAACCCGCCCAGCATTCTGGAGATGCCCTGGCCCGAATCCAGCGCGACGGCCCTGGAAAAAGAAGAGTTGCTGATCGTTATACAGGTAAACGGTAAACTAAGAAGCCGTTTCAGCGTGAGTGCCGACATCGATGATGAAACCGTAAAGGAAAAAGCCCTGGCCGATGAGCGCATTCAAAAATTCATCAACGATAAACCGATTAAAAAGGTTATCCTGGTCAAGAACAAATTGGTTAACATCGTCGTGTGAAAGGCACGGCGCAGGGTTACCCCCAATCGGTTTTGCCTGCAGGCGCAGTGTATTCGACCGCCGCTTGCTTTCGTGTTGCGTCGCTGCGGGATTTAGGCTTTCACTTGCGGCTTTGCTCTTGTGGGGTGCTGTAGCGTTGTCAGCCTGCGGTTACCGGTTTAGCGGCAGCGGCCATTTTCCGGCCGGCGTACAACGGATTTTTATAACGATCTTTGAAAACAAGACGTCGGAGATTGGCGTTGAAAATGCGCTGGCCGATGCCGTCACCAGTGAATTTACCACCCGGACCAACGCTGACGCCCTGGCCGGCAGTCGCGAAGATGCCAATGCAGTTTTTTCGGGAACCATCACCTCTGTGCAAATCACCTCGATTTCCAGGATTGCTGAAACGGTCTCCGATGAAGCCCGGTTGGTGATTACTGTAAATGCACGCTTGACCTCGTCCGACGGAATTGAAATCTGGACGGCCGAGCAGGTGTCATCCACCGCCACTTACAAAATCTTGCAGAACGACAAACAGGTCACCGACGCCAACAGAAGCGCCGCGCTGGACAGGGCAGCGGTGAAACTGGCTGAAAGACTATACAATCGGCTGGTGGAGGATTTTTGACTCGGACAAACGAATCCACCCGCAGCAGGCGGTCAGCGGGTGAACTCAGGCAACGGCAGTGCGGATTCAGCTCGCGGCGTTATTGGCGAGCCGAGACAGACGGGAAACTTTCCGGGCGGCTGTGTTTTTATGAATGACGCGTTTTTTCGCTGCTTTGTCGATAACGGACTTTGCCCGGTTCAAGACGGCTGCGGTGTCTTCGGCACCGGCCTGGCCGGCGGAAGCACGCAGGTTCTTTGTGAGTTTCTTTATACGGGTCCTAACGGCTTTGTTGCGAACTCGTCGGATCTCATTTTGACGGGCGCGCTTAATCGCTGATTTATGGTTGGCCAATTTCACTGCTCCTTTCAACGCTAGTTTGATGTCATAAACTGATATATTTAATGGTTTTGTATTTCGCTGTCAAGATTTTTTGCCTCATAATGGTAATAAATCCCACTTTTTCATGAATGTTTTTCGGCCGGGGTGATATCGATCTTCAAATATTCCGGGTAGGGCTTTCCACACCCCATTTAGACGCTATGCAAGAGAAAAGGCGAGTGACCCTGGCTGCCGGGACCGTTGGCTCAGCTACCTTGCTGAGCCGTGTTTTCGGTTACCTTCGGGATATGGTTTTTGCCGGTGTCTTCGGTGCCGGGCCGATCGCCGATGCGTTTATTGCGGCGTTTCGAATCCCGAACCTTCTGCGGCGACTTTTCGGTGAAGGCTCTCTCGGCATTTCTTTCATTCCC
>JAHEIV010000173.1 GCA_024639205.1 Deltaproteobacteria bacterium
CCGTAATTTGCAGACGATGGCGACAAGTTTAAATCCGCTGCGAACAAGGCGGACTGGTTCTCTGCAGGATTTAAAGACGCTGCGGTAAGTTTTGGGGCGATCTTTGTGCCGCTATGTGTATTCATGCTGGCAGGAAGAGCGCAGATATAAAGGTAAAGATTGGCATTCAAGCGGAATTCTCAAGCCGCATTCCGGTGAAAATCTTCACTTCCGGCAGCCCGGAACCTGCTCGTTGACTCGGAATATAGTTTCGACTATAGTCGAAACCGACGCTCAGACTCATTGAACGGCATCTTGAAAAGGAATCAATCCTTTCGTCGTCTATTCTTTCTGAAACTGCTTATTTTTTGAATAGTTTTCAGCCAATCTGAACCATGTTCATGAAATACTGCTCTGCCTGAGACAACAGCGGTACCAACCCGCTACCACAAGGAGCCGCATAAAAATGACACCCGAATCGATCAAGGGCAGACGCCTGGTCGGATTGTTTCTGCTGGGATTTGTTTTGTTCAACTACCCGATTATTTCGCTCTTCAACATCGAAGCCGAACTGTTCGGTATACCGATCCTCTACCAGTACTGTTTCGGTGCGTGGCTGCTGGTGATCGTGCTGATCCGTTACGTCACCAGGAACCACGAATAAAAATCAAAACAACCTTCGGATCTGAGATGAGGAATTTGTGCTAGCGACGGAGACCATTCTTTTTTTCTCCTTCAGCTATATCGGTTTGCTGTTTGCCATTGCCTACATCGGCGACCGGCATGCGGAAATCGGTATGAGTCTCGTCAGCAATCCTTATATCTATGCCCTGTCTCTGGCCGTATATTGCACCGCCTGGACCTTTTACGGCAGTGTGGGTCGAGCAGCAACCTCCGGCCTCGGTTTTCTGCCTACCTACATCGGGCCGACCCTCGCAGCTGCCCTCGGATGGCTGGTGCTTCGTAAAATCATTCGCATCAGCAAGATTCACCGAATTACTTCCATTGCGGATTTTATTGCCTCCCGCTATGGCAAGAGCACCCTTTTGGGCAGCGTGGTGACCATCATCGCCGTGCTGGGTATCATACCCTACATCTCGCTGCAGTTAAAGGCCATCGCGACCAGCTACCTGATCATCATCGATTACCCCCAAACAAGCGTTGCGCGGCATTTTGCCGAAATAGCGGTTTTAAAAGATACCGCATTTTACATCGCTTTGATTCTCGCTGTTTTCACCATCCTGTTCGGCACGCGGCACCTGGAGGCCACCGAGCGGCACGAGGGTCTGGTGGCAGCCATTGCGTTCGAATCTATCGTCAAGCTGATCGCCTTTTTGGCGGTCGGTGTGTTTGTCACCTACGGTATGTATCAAGGATTTGGCGACATCTTTGAAAAGGCCCGATCGATGCCCGAGCTGCGCCACTCTCTCACTATGGAAAGCCGACCCGGCATTTATGCCAACTGGTGCATCCACATCCTGCTGTCCATGATGGCTGTGATGTTTCTGCCCCGCCAGTTTCAGGTTTCGGTGGTGGAAAACGTCAATGAAGACCATCTCAACAAAGCAATCTGGCTTTTTCCTCTATACCTTCTGGCCATCAACATCTTCGTTCTCCCCATAGCATACGGCGGTGTTCTTCATTTCCAGGGCAGCGGTGCGGATGCAGACACGTTTGTGTTGACCTTGCCGATGGAAATGAACAAACCGATTTTGGCCCTGCTGGTTTTTATCGGCGGCATGTCCGCCGCGACCGGAATGGTGATTGTAGCGACCATCGCGCTGTCTACCATGATCTGCAACGACCTGGTGATGCCGGTGATGCTGCGCTGGCCCTTTCTGGGTCTGGCTCATACAAGCGACTTGAGCAACGTGCTACTTTCGATTCGCCGCGGCAGCATCGTTCTGGTGTTGCTGTTGGGTTATGCCTATTACCGCTTTGTCGGGGAATACTACTCTCTGGTCTCCATCGGCCTGATTTCGTTTGTAGCGGTAACCCAGTTCGCCCCCTCGATCCTGGGCGGCATCTTCTGGAAACGCGGCACCAAAGCGGGCGCACTGTGCGGGCTCATTGCCGGTTTTGTCGTTTGGGGGTACACCCTCGTGATTCCGTCCCTGGTTCAAGCCGGGTTTCTGCCGCCCGAGTTCGTCTCCGAAGGTCCTTTCGGCATCGCCCTGCTCAAACCGTTTCAACTTTTCGGTCTAACAGATCTCGATCACATTGCTCATGCCGTGTTCTGGAGCCTGCTGGCCAACACGACGATGTTCGTCGGGGTCTCGCTCTTCGGTGAACCCAGCGCCATTGAACACACGCAGGCAACATTTTTCGTCGATGTGTTCAAGTATTCGGTCGACACCGGTGGGTCGAGCCTGTGGCGCGGTACCGCCCAGGTACGCGATCTGCGCTCTCTGCTGAATCGATTTTTGGGAGCGGAACGCACCGAGGAAATGCTGACCGAGTATGCCAGCAGCCACGCTATCGATTTGAATCACTCAATGACCGCCGATGCGGCATTGGTCAGCCACGTTGAAAAACTGCTGGCCGGAACCATTGGATCCGCGTCCGCGAGGGTGGTCGTGGGAACCGTCGCCAAGGAAGAACCGCTGGGCATCGATGAGGTGATGAACATCCTCGATGAAACGCGCCAGGTCATCGCTTACAGCCGTGAGTTGGAGAAAGCCACCAATGAGCTCAAGGCCGCCAATGAGCGGTTAAAAGAGCTCGATCGTCTCAAAGACGAGTTCATCTCAACCGTAACCCACGAGTTGCGCACACCGCTCACATCCGTTCGATCCATTGCGGAAATCATACACGCGAATCCGAATATTGACGCCCAAAAGCACCGCAGCTTCACGTCGATCATCGTCAAAGAGAGCGAGCGGCTGACCCGCCTGATTAATCAGGTTCTCGATTTTCAGAAAATCGAAACCGGCGCTATGGACTGGCAAATATCTCACCTGAATCTCAAAGAGGTAATTCAGGATGCCCTGGCAACCACCAATCAACTGATTCAGGAAAAGAAGATCGAAGTCGAATGCAGGCTTCCCGAAAACGTGCCCCTGATCACCGGTGATCGGGATCGTCTGATCCAGGCGATGGTCAACCTGATATCAAACGCCGTCAAATTCTGCCGAGACACTCACGGAAAAATCGATATCGAGCTGTCGGTGGAAACCGATCGGATGCAGGTGAACGTCCGGGACAACGGCATTGGTATCAATGCGGCGGACAAGAACGTCATTTTCGATGAATTCCGTCAGATTCGGCATGTGACCAAGGGACGACCGCGGGGAAGCGGTCTGGGGTTGGCCATCACCCGGAGAATCATTGATTTTCACAACGGGCGGATCTGGGTGGAGAGCTCGCCGGGAAAGGGTTCCATCTTTTCCTTTACGCTTCCCATCGAGACGATCAGCATCGAAGTCTAAAACCCATCGCAGAAACGCCCTTCTGGGCTCAGATCTGTGTTGTTACGCAAGTGCTGCAGACCCCCCCGGGGTCCCCTGCCCCTGCTGGTGTGCCCGGTGTGCGCTTCGTTTTCAAATCAAGGGACGCCTTGCTCTGAACGCCGATCCACCATTTTTGAGATCAGGTTTTAACGTGGTTTCTATTGCCGGACGATGCAATGAACCTTAATATTTGAGTCGCGCGTAATAGGTCTTGCGGGAGGCAGTGCGGGCCTGCCTCAATGTAGTGATACCCTGCTTTTCGAGTAGCGGAACAAGCTTTAAAAATATTTCGGCTGTCACCAGCGCATCGCCCAGTGCCGTGTGACGGCCGACGATGCTGATCCCCAAACGAGCGGCGATTCCCTCCATGTCATGATTCTTCTGCCCGGGCTGAACCGCTGCTGACAGCAGCATGGTATCGAGGACCGGGTTGGAAAATTGCACCCCGGATAGGTTCTCTTTGAGTTGCAGCATGCGCATGTCAAAGGCGGCGTTGTGGGCCACCAGGATCGTGTCTTCAGTAAATCGGTGAAACGAAGGCAGGGTCTTTTCAATCGGGGGCTGCCCGGAGACCATTTCCGGCAGGATGCCGTGAATCCGGATCGATTCTTCCGGTATTTGACGCCGTGGATCGATGAGCTGATCAAAACACTCCTCGTGCAGGATCCGGTTGTTGACGATTCTGACGGCTCCGATCGAAAGGATCTCATCGCCTCCCTGGGGGTTCAAACCGGTGGTTTCCGTGTCGAATACCGTGTAGGCCAGCTCTGACAGCAGGCGATGATCGAGTTCCGGTCGTTGGCCCGGTTGGCTGAAAAGGTCGAAATCGAAAAACTCGGGCCGGCTTTTGGGTAGAATGGTCAGGTTCCGGATGCGCCCGTTCTCCGCCGATTCAGCAACCGGCAGCAGCAGGCGCAAGTAAGCCTTTCGGCTATCTTTGTATGCGTGAGACCAGATTTCGGCAGCGTGTTGCTCGATAATCTCTTTGAGCGTGGACGAAAGTGACTGGCTGTTGACGGTGACAACCTGGTCTTCCCAATTTCGAAGGGTGTCCGGTTTGATCGGTTTTCCCTCCCAGGTGATGTCGAAGCAGACGAACCGGCCTTCTCTTATCATTTTGTAGGCCAGCCGGCGGCTGCCGGTCTCCTGCGCCAACCGTTTCTGAACATATGTGAGTGCTGAAATGATGGCATAGCTGTCCACCTTCAGCCACAGGTCTTCGCCGACATCTTCGGTTTGAATTTCCAGGTTCAGTGTTTCTGCAGCTTTTTTGGCCGTGGCTGCAAGCATGTCCCGTGCATTCATTTGAGTCAGGGGCCAGTAAGAACGCAGGCTTCCGAAATGCGTGCTGGTGGCTTCATCGATGATGCGACCGATGTTGATGGTCTCACCGTGAATGATTTCTTCGAACTTCTGCAGTTGCCCGCTGTCCATTTTGGGATACTCGATGATCGCTTCGATCGCCGCCCGAATACTGGCAAGCGAGGCTCGTGTGCCCCGGCCCAGAGAGCGCAGCAGCGCGTTTAGCTGGCTGCCGGATTCCATTTGAAGGGTGATGTCGTGGAAGATGAGGATGAATCCGGTGAATCGTCGATGATGATCGAGAAGCGGTGCAGCTTCCACCCGCAGCAAGCGGTTGTCGGCCCCCATGGTTACGAAATAAGATGCGATATCTGTATCTTCGCATTTCAATTTGCGGGCGATCTCGTCGAGGGCGTGAACGATCAGGTGCTTATCGATCACTCCGAAGACCGACCGTCCGAGACCGATGAATCGTCCGGGAGAGACGTCGGATGATTCCAGACTGCCGATTTCACCGATCAGGTAGCGGCGGGCGCGTTTATTATAGAGCAGGATCTGCCCTTCGGTGTTGCAAATGAGCACCCCTTCGGGTAGCTCTGCCATAACGGCGGCTAAAATGTTCTTTTCCTCGTCGGCTTCGGCCCTTGCCCGTTGGATTTCCGAGTTGAGGCGGTTGTTGAGGGTTTCATACTGGTCGGCAGCTTCATTGATAATATCGACCAACCGCACGATGTCCCGGCTTCCCTCCAGATGGATGCGATGCGATGGATTCACCGAATGAATCAGGCGGGTTTCTTCGGCCAGTTTGTCGAGCGGCAGTATGTAAAGGCGAAAGAGCCAGTCGAGTCCGAATCCCAAACCGGCCAGCAAAAAGACCGCCGCACTAAAGATGTATCCGATATACTGCCGGGCCAGGCGGACCACCAGTGCCCTATCGGTTGGTGGCAATTGCTGCCAAAATAGAAAAGCCAGGCTGGCAATCACGAGGATGGTGAATGCAAAGCTGGCAAAGGCAAACAACCAGAAAATATTACTTTTTTTCATCTTTTTGTTGGAGCAGCTCTTTGACCTTCTCGACAACGGCAGCGTTGGAAAACGGCTTGGCGATGTAGGCATCGGCCCCTAATGCCAGACCCTTGGCGATGTTGGCCTCACTGCCCATGGCGGTGATCATGATAATCCGGATATGATTCCATTCAGGCCTTTCCCGCACCCGCTGGCAGACTTCAAAACCATCAATGATCGGCAGCATGATATCCAACAGGATCAGATCGGGCGGATTCGAGGTAATGGTTTCCATGGCCTCTTCGCCGCTGAAAGCCACCATCGTCTCATATCCGTTCTGTTCCATCAGGAACTGAAGCGGTACGATGATGCTCGGTTCATCATCGACAATAAGGATCTTGTTTCCCATACGAACAGCCTGCGTCATTCCTGCCGTCGATATACCGGCAAGGACCGGATCCCTGCATACCGGGCAGCCCGAGGCGAATGGGTTGAAATCAATAGCCGGCACCGGAAGAATCCGAGATGCCGGCTATTTTCAGTTACTCATTGCCGCGGGTTTTCCGGACAACTCAATTATTACCCCTGAAAGATGTTGAATGTCGATCATTCCTTTCTGGATTTTGCCAAACCAATCCCTTCCAGGGCATCCTCGATTTCATCTAAAATGGTGGGGTCATCGATGGTTGCCGGCATCTTCCATTCTTTGTTGTCAGCGATCTTTTGAATCGTGCCCCGCAGGATTTTGCCCGAACGGGTTTTTGGCAGACGCTTGACCACGGTGGCGGTTTTAAAAGATGCAACCGGACCGATTCGATCCCGCACCATTTGAATTACTTCCTTGGTGATATCGTTGTC
>JAHEIV010000174.1 GCA_024639205.1 Deltaproteobacteria bacterium
CTCTCAAATATTGATAAAAAGTCGAAGGGAAGCAAACGCCTCAGCGTATTTGACCCTTCCCTGGGTGCCCCTGAAATTGGCCGTGGATCTGGCCAGTTCCACGATGGTCAGACCTTTGATGTTGGTCTTGCCGACCTGGGAACGATGGGCCTGGAGGGCTTCGATTTTCCGGTCAAGGGTACTGGAAATATCGACGAAAATCTGCGGGTTGAAATTCTGAGTGGTGGGGCCTTCGAAGAACAGTACGTTGCGCACATATCGGGTAGCAGAGATCACCGCCTGGGAAAGATGCCGGTGATCCTGGTGTGTATCGTCTGGGTAATGGCAGAAGATGAAATCCGGTTCAACGATGCCGATAACGTGTTCGATTTTCGATATCACGTCCTTGTCCACCTGGATGTGTGTATCCTGGTAACCTCCCCAGAATATCTTCTCGACGCCGAGAACTTCGTTGGAAGCTTCCTGTTCGGTTGTTCGCAGGGCCGTATCACCACCGAGCCCCCCCTCGGTCATTACCAGCAGTGACAGCCGATGACCGCGGTCGGTGTATTTCACCAACGCTCCCCCGCAACCGAATTCTATGTCATCCGGATGGGCGCCGATGGCCAAAATGTTCATCCGATTCACTTTTACTCCTTCTTTGTGAAGTGTTGCATTATTTTCATTTATTCGCGACTGCAGAAAGCTATAAACTGATACTTATCACGGATTAGCATCCCGGATAACCTGCAAACTATCCGGGCCGCAGTTGAACAGCAAATCGACTATCGACAGGTGGGAGATGAAATCTCCAAACAGCTGCGGATAGGTTGGATGATTGAATTTTTGGAAGACCACGCTGATGCCGCGCTTCTCAAAACGAGCCAGATCCATGTAGCTGGCCCCGCCGTCACCGGCCAGATAGGTATCGCACCCAAGTGCCCGGCAGATATCGATCAACCGGTCATTGGGATCATCACTGTCGCTGAGTTCGGATGCCATAACAATCTTTTTACTTCCCATCCCCAACAGCGCCAGGAAACGTTTGACCGACTCAATGTTCAAGTTCGAAAGCTGTTGCCAATCCGTGCTGTACAGCTGCTGAAACGCAGCGATGGTTTGATCGAAAAAGGGTGACTTGCGATAATTGGTGATCAAGGCCTGCAGGTGTTTTCTTCTCCAGTTTACCGAGTTGTTGATCTCTACTTCCCTGATCCGTTGCGGAAAGCGGTAACTGACAGGCAGTGACAACCACTGCCACCCGGTCGCCGTTTTGATGCGATTGCGGTTTTGCCAGTCGTTTTTCTTGTACTGGACATTGTCCAGGAAGCAAAACACATCGGCCTTGTCGATCTTGTCAATGTATCCCAGCCAGGGGATATACTGGGGTTGATGTACAGCTGCGATCATTTTTTCACCACAAAAACCGGATTCGAGACCAGCTTCCCGATTCCCCGTCCCTGCGCCATGATCCGGTAGTAATTCTTCTGCGGTGTTGTTTCCCGGTCGACAAACTCGAAGACCAGCGGAGTCCGGCCTTCGAACTTCTGCCAGATCTTTCCCCCGCGGATCAACGAAACTTCCACCAAATGGCGCCTCCCGTATTCCACCGAGATCGCGCCATCGATCTTCGGCGGGCCGCCGACAACAATCTCGTCTCCCATCCGGGCCGTTGCGTCGGTAGCAGCATCTTTTATCCGGAAACGATCCAATATCAGCCGCGGCCCCGATTCTTTGCGCACGGCATATACCCGTCCTGCGGCCAGCGCGTCCATAATCGCCTGCACGGTTTTGCTTTTCACGAGAAAAACGGTCTGAAACGTGTCGAGCTCCACGCCCTTTTTTTCAACGTGAAAATCCGCACCGGCGATGGCCCAAACGGGTCGATCCCGCTGATTGCGGCAGTACTGCAGTAAAACTTGATCCCAGTGACGGCCGGGATCGTCGGCAGTAGTCGTATCGCCGTAAACGGCGGAAAACCCGGTGTAATTTTGAGCGGCAACCAAGTCGTCCGCGTACGGTTTGGTCATCAGCTTCACCGGCCCGAGAGAAACGCCGGTGCTGGCGTATCGCGATTCCGGATGCGCCCAGAACACCAATCCGTTTCGCTGCCGGACGTAATCGATGGCCTCCTGATGGGGCTCGATCCCTCTGTCACCGTGATATGGATCGAAACCGGAGCTCTGAAAAGGGTGCTGTTCTATCAACAGAAGCAAACTGACGAGCCCAACCACCGCTCCGATGAGTCTGAAGTGCCTTCTCTTCAGAAAAAGGTATAGCCCAATACCCAGAGCGCTGAAGAACAGGACCACCTGCGGCAGTCGTTGAACTGCATATCGGGTGGAAAAACCATTGTGCAGCAGTGGCAGGTTGCGGTAATCCTCCGCGGATTCCATCCCGATCAGCAGCAGCTCCTTGCGGTAATCATGGGCTGTCAGATTCCGTTTCAACGGATGTCCGGACCAGTAGTAAAAGGGAGATGACTGGACCCCGGGTAAAACGATGACTTTGTCCTGGACATTATTCAACCGTTTGATTTCAGCCAGATAGTTTTCCGGACCACTCTTGAGAACGGAATCGCGCTCCTCTCGTCTTTTCAAAATATTGCGCAGGGGAAAAAGGCCGTACTCCATAACGACCAGGTCATGGTCGGTTGGAATGATTACTCCGAGTTTTTTCTGGCGGGCTTTGACTACCAGCTGCTCGAGTGTGTAATGCCCGGAGCTGAACGTAGAATGCAGATGAATCACTCCGGAGACCTGCTGCATCTGACTTGCATGCCCCGGGGGGGCAACCGACAGGATTAGGCAAACGATCAAAAGAATCGGTACTCTCTTCATCGGGATGGCACTCGCCGGCATTCCGGAGCAACGGTCGAATCCGTTGCCCTGCGTTGCAGTTCATCGTAACATTTTTCGATCTTTTGCACCATTGCCTCCACGCTGTATCTGCGGGACCTGTGTTGTCCTTTCAATCCCATACGGCGGGCCAGCCGGGGATGGTTGATCAAACGAAGGATATCATCGGCCAATGCTTTCCAATCGCCGGGAGGAAACAATATGCCGTTTTCGCCATCTTTGACCAGATCAGGGATTCCGCCGGTATCGCTGGAAACGATTGGCCGGGCAGCCGCCATGGCCTCCACCAGCACCCGCCCCATACCCTCATTGAGCGATGGCAGCACGAACAGATCGAAGCAGGGCATGAGCTTCTCGATGTCGCTGCGCCAGCCGGTTAATACGACACGATCCTCCATACCAAGTCGACGGATGCGCATTCTGATCTCCTGCTCCAAACTCCCTTTGCCCACCAGAACCAGCCAAGCCTGCGGACACCGCCGGGCGACAACTCCCATTGCCTCGAGTAAGACCATCACCCCCTTGACCGGTGAAAGCCACCCGACATACCCGATAACGAATGCATCCTGCGGCAATTCCGGTAGAACATCTTTCCTGTGCTCCGGCCGGCAACTCTTTTCGAACCGATCGATGTGGACGCCGCTATGGGCCGTAATCAGTTTGCGGGCCGGGGCAACTCCCAGCTGCTCGTAATCGCATCGCTCTCGCTCGGTAAGGGCAATCAGTCGGTGTGTGATTCGAGCCGTCAGCTTTTCCAGCAGAAGAAACAGCCGAGAGCCGGCGGGACCGAAATGACCATAAAAAACATGACCGTGTGGGGTGTGGACAATGGTTGGAACGCCTGCCATCCACGCCGCCAGACGCCCAAGTATCCCGGCCTTGGAGGTATGAGTGTGCACGATTTCCGGCTTTTTGCGTCGGATGACTTGCAAGATGGCCAGCAATGCTCGCAGGTCTTTCAACCAGTCGATTCTGCGGACCAGATCCGACACCGGCACCACCTCTACTCCCAGGGCCCGCGCTCGGTCGATTCCGGCACGCACTGCGCCTCTCTCGGCTGCGGTCATCCGCGATTCTTCCGACAGGCCGTGCATCAGCGTTACGGCAAACCGTGCGGGATCCAGGCGGAGGCAGGTCTCTAAGGTGTTCTGCGCCGATCCGCCCATGTCCAACCGGGTAATGACGTGCAAGACAGTTATGGGAGAGGTGGAAGACACAATCCAGAAAACGTTACGGTTTTTGCGCCCAAATCAGAAGGGAAGGCCCCCAAATCCATTTGCCCCGACTGAGTTGAAGCATCCTTTTTGCGAAACTGTCGGTTAGCCGTTTAGCAAGGCGGGTCAAACTACCTGCTCGGCTGTGGCCGTACGGGTCGCCTGTGGTCAGGGGCGAATTTTCAATATAAATCCCGGCAAAACCAACTCGTTTCAACAGAAAATGCATCGACTTCGGGCTGAAGCAATTCGGGTGAAACACGTATGGTTTTTTGAGGCCAAAACGATGTGCCGCCGATGAAAAAGGTGCAAACAGGTTATACAGCGCTTTTTGGAAAAGTACATTGCGCACTCTGATTCCAACAAAGCCTCCCTTTTTTAGGATGCGCAAGCCCTCAGCCAGCTCTGTAAAAGGGCTCTGCGAGAAGACCAGAACATCCCAAAAAGTTACTGCATCGAACCTATCGCTCTCGAAGCCGGACCCTGCTAGTTTCCCCAGGAATACACCGGCATCTCCGAATTTTCCGCGAGATTGTTTTACGGCTTCAGAAGATATGTCAACCCCGAACGGTAGCCAGCCGTGATCCGCTGCTTCTTCGAGAAAATAGCCGTATCCGCACCCCACATCCAGTATCCTTTTTTCAGCGGCATGGAAACGATCCAGATGCTGCAGCACATGTCGAAAGAAAGCCGTCTTGGATTCAGCAACTTGCCGGTGTGGATCCACCGATTCATAGTGCTTGGCCACCGACTCCCGCCTTGCTGTCGTCACAAAGGGCTGAAACAAGAAACGGCATTGAGGGCATTGTCGATAGACAGTGTTATCGATTGAGACAGACTGCATTCGAGGGGAGTCACAGCACGGGCAGATCATCATTTCCCTTGCAATATCGCAGAGGCACTGGATATATGCCGATCCGAGATCATTACGGATATCAACTTGCTGATGTGGCGGTCCCAGGAATAATGATCTCTGGCAAATTCCCTGCAGCGCCTCCGCAATTCGAAATACGCGCTGTCGTAGACGCTGTATTGACCGGCCACCTTCTCGATTCCGGCGGCAATGGCTTGTGGTCCGTTGTCCGCAAACAGGAATTCGGGTTCGAATTTGGATAGAATCTCCCTTGTCGCCCCTACGGGAGTGCCCATAACCGGTGTTCCACACGCCATCGATTCCGGGGTTACCAAACCAAATCCTTCTAAATCTCGGGTAGGTATGACAAAAAAATCGGCAGCGCCGTAATATTTTACAAGCTCGGAGGTGGAAACGCTTCCCGTCATCGCCACCCGATCCTCGAGTCGGTTTTTTGCTATCATTCTTCGCAACTTATCTCTCTCCGGTCCTTCTCCGACAATCGTCAGATGAATCGGCAATCTGCCGGGTGTGATTATCCGCAGGCTCTCCAACAGATTGTCCAGCCCCATGCGGGGTTCCAGGTTGCGAACGGTCAACAAGTGAAGGGCGCCCGGCGGGAATCCGATCTCCTCTTTTATCCTCAAGCGATCTTTCAGCGGTCTGAAACGTTCGAGGTCAACTCCGCCAGGGATTACAACAGCTTTATTCGGCTGAACTCCGTGAACCGAAAGCATTTTATTTCTCATATAATGACTGAGGGTGACGACCTTGTCGGAATTCATGAGGCAGATCCGTTCGACGGCCCGGCGAATGACAGCGGCAATTTTATGGAGCCCGTGCCAGCGCATTTGGCATCTGAAAAGATATTCCTGATGCCACGGAGAGTGGAAAATATAGATTTTAGGTATATTGTTCAAACAACGGGCGGACAGCAGAAATAGAAAGGAGAGCGGCTGATGACATACGATCCAATCAAATGGCCCATTTCTGCTAAGCTTCCGGTAATAGGAAATCGGAAAGCTGAAAGCCCGCCATAAAGTTCGTATACTCACCCGGGAGGTGATGCCGAAATGGGCTTCCCGCACGCCATCTACATCGTGGATCCGCTGTGAATTGTTGGAAATACTGCGCGTGATGGCGCAAACGTGAAATCCCTGCTGCACCAATCCGTGTGCCTGTTGATACAGCACTCTCTCAGATCCGCTTAAGGGCTGCTCGAACGTCCCGTCGCTGACAAACAAAACGCGCAACTTCGGTCCCCCAGACCCCCAAGGCCAGGGATCGGTTTATTTTTCTTCGAGCCGATTCTCAATTCATGCTACCGCGAAGAAGCCCTGCAATATCTTCAACATGCCCCCGCCAGCCGCTGTCTCCCTGGATCCTGCCGGCCCACAGCACTCCTTTTCCTTTTAACAGCTGGTATCGCTGATGGTCTTCGAGAGCTCGGAAAGCCTTCAACCATTCTTCGGCGTTTTGGGGGTCGGCGGTCAACGCATTGCCTCCCGTCGTCTCGATTAAGACCGGAATTCGACTCACAACCGACGGAATACCGCACGCCATCGCTTCGAGGGGCGGATAGCCGAATCCCTCCTCAGTAGATGGCAAGGCCAGGCAAAAGGCACCTCTGATCAACGCCGGCATTAC
>JAHEIV010000175.1 GCA_024639205.1 Deltaproteobacteria bacterium
GTGTAAACCGCATATGCTATGCACGGTTGCGACTCGTGCAACAAGCGGATTTTAATCGTGCACCGGTTCTATTTCTATGTCACAAACCGTGAAAAAACGCAAAAAGGGAACGGGCAGATGCCCATTCCCTTGCAGAAGACCGACAGATTCGCGGCAGGTTTGTTCAGAGCAGCGGTTAGCGCTTGGAGAACTGGAAGCGGGCCCTTGCTCCGCGTTGGCCGTACTTCTTTCGCTCTTTGGCTCGCGGGTCGCGTTTCACGAAACCGGCTTTTTTCAACGGCGCCCGATAATCCGGATCGACCTGAATCAGGGCCCGGGTGATGCCGTGGCGAATGGCTCCGGCCTGACCGCTGATGCCGCCGCCCAGCACACGCACCCTGACATCATAAGATTCCAGCGTGTTTGTCAGCGTAAGGGGTTGCATGCTTTCCATCCGGGCCGACTCGACCTTGAAATATTCTTCCAGCGGGCGATCATTGATCGTTACTCGGCCCGAACCGGGAATCAACCATGTTCTGGCGATCGCCGTTTTTCGTTTCCCTGTCGCGTAATAGCTGTTTTTTGGTTCCATGGTATTCCTCGTTTGCTTCCAACCGGCTTATCGGCTGGAGCCTGTCAGGCGCCTGCTAAACGGATATGACATCCGGTTTCTGGGCGCTGTGGGGATGTTCACTGCCCGCGTATACCTTTAACTTTTTGAACAACTTACGGCCGAGTCGGTTTTTGGGCAACATACCGCGAACGGCAAACCGGATCAGGTCTTCGGGTCGCTTCTCCAGAAGATTTTTGGCGGTAATGGCCTTGAGCCCACCGATGTACCCGCTGTGCCGATAGTACTGCTTCTGGTCCCACTTTCTACCGGTCAACACCACCTTATCGGCGTTTATGACCACAATCCAGTCGCCTGTATCGGTGTGAGGGGTAAACAACGGGTTGTGTTTGCCCCGAAGGCGATAGGCGACTGCCGATGCCAGTCGACCGAGAATGGCACCATCGGCATCGACAACCGACCATTTCCCCGGATTATCCGACGGTTTCGCGCTGTAGGTGTATTTTTTCACTGTTCATCTCCTAAAGAGATTGGGTATTTCGCTTTCTTATCCTTACCGGCTGACCAGCCAGCATCCTGAATGGACAAAAAATGGATTATTTATTAAAATCCGACAGGTGTGTCAAGCGAAAAATAGTATTGGACAAATCCGTCGGTGCCGTGTTATTGTGCGCCGTTTTATCCGAATCTTGCTCAGCACGGTTCCGGTTCAACCGAATTTCACAGAAAGGAGGTCATCCATTGGGCAGTGTCGTTAAAAAGCGCAGAAAAAAGATGCGCAAGCACAAACACCGCAAACTGCTGGCCAAAACGCGCCATCAGAGAAGAAAGGGCAAGTAATGAAATTTGCACCTGCTCTGCAATAAAAAGGCACCGGGCTTTGAAATCAAAAGACCAAAGCAGCGGTGCTTTTTTTTCCCCGGGTGCGCCCCGGCCATCCTTTCCCTGTAACGGCCGGCATCCGGCTCGCCGCCGGGGGCCATCCCGACGGCTATTCGGTATAGCCTTTCAAATATTTCAGCAATTCCGAATCGGTGGACAGCACCAGTGAGGTTCGGTCGTCAAAGGATTCATTGTAAATCTCAAGGGTTCTGGTGAAAGAATAGAACTCCGGTGATAGGCCGTAGGCCTCTGCGTAGAGCCGGATGGCTTCCGCATCCGCCTGGCCTTTTAATTCCTGGGAGATGCGGTATGCGTCCGAGCTGATCTGTTTCAGATCGCGCTCCATTTCACCCAGGATTTTCTGGGCCTCCCCCTTGCCTTCCGATCGGAATTTCTCGGCGATCCGCCTGCGCTCGGCAATCATTCGGTCGTAGACCGACTTGCGGACCTCCTCTACGTAATTGATGCGCTTGATTTTCACATCGACGATTTCTATGCCGAACGGGGCCACTTTCGGCTGGGATTGCTGCAAAATCCCGCTGGTGAGCTTTTCCCGGCCGACGGTGATCTTGATGCTGGTCTTTTCTCTCTCCTGATCCTCCTCGCGTCCCAAAACGTAAACCAGATCGCGGTTGCTCTTGCGAACCGCTTCGATCAGCAGGTTGGAGGTGATGAAATTTCTGACGGCCGGGTCGATAATGTCGTTGAGCTTGGTGATGGCGTTAAAGCGGTTGTTTACGGTCTGGAAGAACTTCACCGGATCGACGATTTTCCAGCGCGCAAAGGTGTCCACCGAAATCAGTTTTTTGTCCAGTGTCGGAACCTGTCCCGGATCCCCGTCCCAGTTGAGCAGGTTTTTGTTAAAATAGTTGGCTTTCTGCAAAAACGGGACCTTGAACTTCAGACCGGGGGTGGTTACCGGCTGGCCGATGATTCTGCCGAACTGGGTGACAACCACCTGTTCGGTCTCATCGACGATATAGGCGCCGTTGTATACTATTAGCCCGACTACGACAACCAGGGCGATGATCGAACCTTTGATCTTCATTTCTCCACTCCCACTCCCTTCTGCTGGCCGAGGTTGAGCAGGGGCAGCAGATTTTTCTGGTCCGAGTCGACCAGGTACTTGTTGCCGAGTTTGGGCAACAGCTTGCTCAGTGCTTCCAGGTAAAGCCGACGTTTGGTCACATCCTGGGCCTTGGCGTATTCTCGGTAGACGGCCGCAAACCGAGCTGCATCACCCTTGGCGCGGTTGATTCTCTCCAGGGAGTATCCTTCGGCTTCGCGAATCATTCTTTCCGCCTGGCCCCGGGCTGCCGGTATCGCCTTGTTGTACTCTTCCTTGGCCTGGAAGATCATCTGCTCCTTTTCCTGCTCGGCCTGGTTGACCTCGTTAAAAGAGGGCTGCACCGGGCCGGGAACATTGGTCCGTTTCAACTCCACCGTTACCACGTGGATACCGGAGTCGGCCAGGTCCAGCTCCCGCTGGAGAATTTCGCGGGCCTCGATGGCAATTTCGCCCCGCTTGCTGATGACCTCGTCAATGCTGCGGTCGCCGACCACCAGACGCATGGTCGCCTCGGACATGTCGGTAAGAAGCCTTCGCAAATCGCGGACCTTGAATAGAAAATTGTACGGATCTTTTATACGATACTGCACGATCCACGGAACCACTGCCACGTTCAGATCCCCGGTCAGCATCAAGGCCACGGTAGTACTTTCCGATGGGGCATACCGCCGGCGGGATGCGGCTTCATTGGAACTGAATCCGAACTCCTCGGTGTTGATCCGTTTGACGTTGACCTTGGTGACTTTTTCGATACCAAGGGGTATCTTGAAGTTCAGGCCCGGTTGGGTGGCGCGAACATAGCGGCCGAAATATTGGACCACCCCCACCTCGTCCTGCTTCACCGTAAACACCGCCGAGTAAACCACCAGGGCGATAAAAATCAACGCGATCAAAAGGGGTCCGCCGGGCAGCTTGAATCCCTTAAACCGTTTGACCAGTTCGTCCATCTGGGGCGGAACGCCGCCGCCGCCCATCTTTTGCTGCTGTTCTTTCAGTTTTTCCCAATCCCAGCTCATTGGAAGATCCTGTCCTCTGCGGACAACAGACAACGGCCACGACGGTGGGGTCGCCTGAGTCTCGTGTCTTGTTTCTTGTTAGTTGTTTCTGACGATCGTTCAATGCTGCAAGCACCGCCTGCATCCGCGTTGTCGTGCAGCATTCAGCCGACCACGGGTCGGTAATTTCTTCAGTGGCTATGAATATATAGACATATCCCACCAAGTCAAGCATAAACGGTCTGCCGAAGCAGCCCGCGACATCCCCGCGTGAGTGAAAAGAAGGTTGCGTGCAGACCCTCAAATCGATATAAGCGAAATGTTTCCTGTGAATGCTTCCGATACGCGTTCAAAATCAGGCATCGTCCGGACCTGACACCCGATGGTCTGCAACGCGTGAATCGCTTGCGTGGACATTTCCGGCCATGGCAACAAAAAAAAAGAAAACCGATCCGATCGAATCCCTCGGCAGCGTGATCAACAAACTCCTGCAATCCGGAATTCGTCAGCAGGATGCCCCGCTGCTGCAAGTCTGGGAGCTGTGGGATCGTGCCGTTGGGGAGATCATCGCCGAGAATGCGCGCCCGGCGGCCTTCAAGGGTAAAATTTTACTGGTGCACGTCAACAGCTCCCCATGGCTGCACCAGCTTAGTTTCTTGAAGAAGGACATCCTCACCCGGATCAACCGGGAACTGGGCCAGGACCTGGTGGATGAAATCAAGTTCAAGATCGGCCCGCTCCGATGACGGGGGTACCCACAGGACAAGAGCTGACCGCGGATACTTTTTTCGATGGGCGCATCCGCGTCAGACAGGATCGGCTGGGGTATCGCTTCTCTATCGATGCTGTCATCCTGGCTCACTATGTTCAACCACGGCCGGGGGATACGCTCATCGACCTGGGTACCGGCTGCGGCATCATACCGTTGATCCTGGCCTACCGCCATCCGGACATTCATATTCGCGGTATTGAAATCCAGCCGAATCTGGCGGAACTAGCCCGCATCAACGTGGAAGAAAATCGCATGCAGGCGAGAATCGGGATCCACTGCGGGGATCTGCGGGCACTCGATCACCGGATCCTCGCCTCACCGGTAGATATCGTCACTTCAAACCCACCGTTTAGAAAATGGCAAAGCGGCCGGATCAATCCAAATCAACAGTGTGCAGTCGCCCGTCATGAAATCAAGGCCACTCTCCAAGAAGTGACCACCGCCGCCTGCCGGTTGCTGCGCACCGGCGGTACATTCGTTGTTGTTTACACGGCCGATCGCACGGTCGACTTGCTGTGCGCAATGCGCACAGCCGGTATCGAGCCGAAACGCTGCCGGATGGTTCACTCCAGACGACGAAGCCAGGCCAGGCTGGTACTGGTGGAGGGCGTAAAAAGTGCAAAACCGGGTATCATCGTTTCCGCTCCGCTTGTGATCTACAAGAAAGACGAATCTTACACCGGCGAAATCGAATCGATGTTCAGGCCCTGATCCGGTGCCATGGCTCGGTACCGAAGGTGCCCTTTGATCGACATTTACCGGTACCCGGTCAAGGCCCTTGGAGCGGGTTCATCACCAGGCCCGTGATCACCTTGGGAAAAAAGTAGGTGGCTTTTCGCGGCATCACCAGGCCCCGGTCGGCCACATCGCAAACCTGCCGCAAGCGCGGCGGGTTCAGGATGAAAGTGATGTCGTAGTCACCTCGGACAACGGATTCGACAGCCTCTTTCGCAGCGGTGGTGTAACCGATCAGTTTTTCGTTGTCCAGTCGGCTCCGGTCGAATCCCAGCAGCTCCATGAAAATCAAACGAGACAGCACGGTGACATCCAGCAAGCCGATCGCTTCCGGAATTTCTCCCGGAAACAACTGCTGCATGATCTCCGGACGTTTCAGTTTCAGGATAACGAACTGCCGGCTGCGTTTCATAAACACGCCGATGCGCCCAGCGGATGGATCGGTTTGCAAGATGGACATCAATTCGATCAGGGCCCTGTCACGCCGGTCCTCGGCAAACGGAAGCGTCGTGACGTCAAAGAAATTCCGTGCCCGATCGACGAGGCTTTCCAGTACGGAACGGGAAACATCCTTGAGCATCCGGTGGGCGGGAAGGATGATGAGTCCGGGGTCTCGCATGCTGCAAAGGTACATCATTGTGTAGTTCGCCGGATGATTTTGCGGCAGGTGATCTCCCTGCGAGTTACGGTAGTTCAGAGCGGTTTCGTACCGGTGATGCCCATCGGCAATATAGAGCCGTTTACCCTGAAAATAACGAATCGTGCGGGCGATCGGATCCTTTGCGGTCAATCGCCACATCCGGTGGCGCCAGCCGTTGTGATCGACGATGTCCAGCTCGTCCTTCAAGGCGGTTGTCAACTCGGCCCAATCACCGACCAGATCGTCCGGATCGTCGAACAGGGAGAAGATCGGGCTGAAATTGGTGCGACAGGCCTTGATCAGACCCAGCCGTTCAGACTTCACGTTGGTGAACGTCTTTTCGTGGGGCACGACGATGCCATCGGAAAAATTGGTCAGCTCGACCCGACCGATGAGCCCGTAGCGCGTGAGGCGCGTGTCTTCGTGAGGGAACTCGAGTGTCGTGAGATAAAAAGCCTCTTCGCTGTCCTGCTGCAACACCCCGTCTTGCATCCACTGCCGCAGATAGTCTGCCGCCCGGCGGTGGGGATTATTCCCGCGCGTATCGTAAGCGGTCTTTTTCCCCCATATCAAGCGCACTACGTTGTAAGGGCTGCGCTCGTAAAACCGTAACTGGTCTGTCTCTGATATCACGTCAAAGGGGGGGGTGATAACGTCGGCCAGCGGGCCGACCTTTGCACTGTTGAATCGCACTGCCTTGAACGGTTGAATCTCCGCCATTTGACACTTCACCTCACACTGTTTGCGACCTGCTGACCGAAATCGGGCAGAATGCAAGTTCAGGTACTAAAAAGAAGCGATAAGTTCAAGACATTTCCAGAATGGACCTGTTGACACAAGCCGCTAAACGGAGTATGAAACGGGCGCTGGAAGACAACGCTGGAGAGGTGGCCGAGAGG
>JAHEIV010000176.1 GCA_024639205.1 Deltaproteobacteria bacterium
GACCCGACCCTGCTTCCGGCCGAGCTGTTTGGCGGCACCTTCGTTGTGCCGCCGCCGCGCTCTGTTAATACCGGCCGACCGGCACGGCCTATGCACTTGACAGCCTTTGCCCGGTCATTACCTTCCTGATTGTTTCCTTTCCGAGGGCGATCCTCGGAGAATTCGGGAAAGTCACTCAGGATAAAGGCACTTGATCGATCTTTTCTTTTCTCCCGGGAGAATCACATGACATCGACAGCCGAACATCGGCGCTTGATCGCCTACCGCGACCGCAGCGTAAACTGGAAAAAATGGGGACCGTATCTGAGCGAGCGGGCATGGGGCACCGTCCGCGAAGATTACAGCGAAAAGGGCAGTGCCTGGGAATTTTTTCCTCACGATCACGCCCGCAGCCGGGTTTATCGTTGGGGAGAGGACGGTCTGGCCGGCATAAGCGACCGCTATCAGTATATCTGTCTGGCACTGGCGCTGTGGAACGGCCGTGATCCCATTCTCAAGGAGCGGTTGTTTGGCTTGACCGGCAAGGAAGGCAATCATGGTGAAGATGTCAAGGAGGTCTATTACTACCTGGACAGCACCCCGACGCACAGCTACATGCAGCTGCTCTACAAATATCCGCAGGCAGCTTTTCCATACGAGCATTTGGTGAAAGAAAACAGCAGCCGGGGTCCGATGGATAACGAGTACGAGCTGCTCGACGCCGGCGTGTTCGACGACGATCGTTATTTCGACGTTTCGGTGGAATACGCCAAGGCCGGACCGGACGACATCCTGATCCGGATTCGCACGGTTAATCGCGGACCGGAACCGGCGCTGTGCGTTCACTTGCCCACCATATGGTTCCGCAACACTTGGAGCTGGGGCTACCCCGATGGACCCATGGCCGATGTGGCGCACAGGCCACAGCTTAGCCTGCCGGTTACAACAGACGATGCGACGGCCCTGAGAATCGATCACCCGACAGCCGGCACTTATAACCTGTACGCCGAGGATGCCCGGCAATGGCTTTTTACCGAAAATGAAACCAACACCGAACGTCTGTTCGGCACTCCCAACAGCACCCCTTACGTAAAAGATGCGTTTCACCGTTACATCGTCGGGGGAGAACAGGCGGCGATCAATCCGGAGGCTACGGGCACGAAGGCCGCAGCTGTATTTCAGGACGAAATACCACCTGGCGGCTCCCGTAGCATCCACCTGCGACTTAGCGTTGACAGCCTTGCGGAACCGTTTGCAGACTTTGAAACGATGCTGGGCGAGCGTCAACAGCAAGCCGATGAATACTATGCCGCCGTTCGCAACCCGAATCTGGGCGAGGATGAACAACGTGTGCAGCGCCAGGCCCTGGCCGGTATGCTCTGGTCGAAGCAGTTTTACTACTACAACGTCGAACAGTGGTTACGCGGTGATCCTGCCGGACATCCGGCGTCTGAGACTCGCAGCACCGGTCGCAACAACGAATGGGAACATCTCAACAACTTCGATGTGATTTCCATGCCCGACAAGTGGGAGTACCCCTGGTACGCCGGATGGGACCTGGCTTTTCATGCCATCCCGCTGGCACTGGTGGACGCCGACTTCGCCAAACGCCAGCTGCAGCTACTGGCGCGCGAATGGTACATGCACCCCAACGGACAGCTGCCTGCCTACGAATGGGCATTTGGCGACGTGAATCCGCCGGTTCACGCCTGGGCGGCACTCAGGGTCTACAAGATCGATGCCAAGCAGCAGGGAAAGGCAGATCGCGGCTTTTTGGAGGGCATTTTTCACAAACTGCTGCTGAACTTTACCTGGTGGGTCAACAAAAAAGACGCCGAGGGCAATAACATCTTCCAGGGCGGATTTTTAGGACTGGACAACATCAGCGTATTCGATCGCAGCAAACCCCTGCCGACCGGCGGTCACCTGGAACAGTCCGACGGTACGGCCTGGATGGCTTTTTACTGTTTGGAAATGCTCAAGATCGCATTTGAGCTGGCCCGCGAAAACCCGGTATATCAGGATTCGGCCAGCAAATTCTTCGAACACTTCCTTCGCATCAGCAGTGCCATGACCGGCAGTCAGCGGCATGGGATCAACCTCTGGAACGAGGAAGACGGCTTTTTCTACGACGTCCTGCACCTGCCCGGCGGTGAAGTGATTCCCCTGAAGGTGCACTCGCTGGTAGGGCTGATGCCCCTGCTGGCCGTTGAGACCCTCGATTCGGATTTGCTCGACGACATGCCTGCTTTCAAGCGCCGCATGATGTGGTTTTTCGAAAACCGGATTTACCTGCGCGACGCCGGTCACGTGGCCTGCGTCAAGGCGCAGGGCGATTGTGCGCGCCGGATGCTTTCTCTGGTCAATCGCGATCGGCTGCTGCGGATCCTGCGCCGCATGCTCGACGAGACCGAATTTCTTTCACCTTACGGCATTCGTTCCCTGTCCCGTTATCATCAGGAACAGCCCTACAGCTTTCACGTCGACGGTCAGGCGCACACCATCGACTACCAGCCGGCAGAGTCCCGCAGCGGTCTTTTCGGGGGCAATTCCAACTGGCGCGGACCGGTCTGGTTTCCCATCAACTACCTGCTGATCGAAGCGCTGCAAAGATATCACCACTACTACGGAGAAAGCCTCACGGTGGAATGCCCCACCGGTTCCGGGCATCACATGACGCTCGACCAGGTTGCCACCGAGCTGTCCCGTCGTCTGATGCGCCTGTTTCTGCGCGATGGGGCCGGCCGGCGACCGATTTTCGGTTCGCTGCAAAAGTTGCAGGAAGATCCCCACTGGCGCGACTGTATCGTTTTCAGCGAATACTTTCACGGGGAAAATGGCAGCGGCTTAGGGGCCAACCACCAGACCGGATGGACCGGCCTGGTAGCCAAGCTGATCCAGCAGTCCGGTGGGACCCACCAGAAAACATAAGGAGAGCAGATGATGTCTCCCCGCTCCGATGCGAACCAACCACTGCCGGAAGTGACACTGCCGACCTGTCCCAGCACCCGGCTGCTGAAAAACCAGAAAGCCCTGGTGACCGGCGCAAACTCCGGTATCGGCCGGGCCATAGCGGTAGCGCTTGGCCACGCCGGTGCCGACGTGGTAGTGAACTACCTTCATGGCGAAGATCAGGCTCGCGAGGTGGCTGCGGAAATCGAGCACTGCGGCCAGACGGCCATAGCCCACCGGGCGGATGTCTCCAACGAAGAGCAGGTCCAGGGCATGTTTCGCAAGATGATTGCCGCGTTCGGTACCGTGGATATCCTGATCAACAACGCCGGAATTCAGAAAGACGCTCCTTTCGACGAGATGACCCTCGAACAGTGGCGCACGGTGATCGATGTGAACCTGACCGGCCAGTTTCTCTGTGCTAGGGAAGCAATCCGCGAGTTCAAGCGCCGGGGAGTCGTGAAAGAGGTCTCCTGCGCGGCCGGTAAAATTATCTGCATCAGTTCGGTGCACGAGATCATACCCTGGGCCGGTCATGTCAACTATGCCGCCTCAAAGGGCGGTGTGATGCTGATGATGAAAAGCATCGCCCAGGAGGTAGCGCCCTACCGCATTCGGGTTAACAGCATTGCACCGGGTGCGATCCGCACCCCCATCAACACCGCCGCCTGGGAGACACCCAAAGCATACGACGCTTTAATGGAGCTGGTTCCCTACCGGCGCATCGGCGAGGTGGAAGACATCGGCCGCGCTGCGGTCTGGCTGGCTTCCGACCACGCAGATTATGTCACCGGCACCAGCCTGTTCGTGGACGGCGGCATGACCCTGTATCCCGGTTTTTCCACCGGGGGCTGAGATCTTTTCTTGCGTTGAACAGGAGATCAAGATGGGTAAAAATATTCTCGCCGCAGACATCGGCGGCACTACCAGCCGATTTGCTTCCTTTGGCACCGCTGCCGACGAACCGGTGGCGATCGAGGCGGCGTGCGAACTGAAGACCAATGCATTTGGGTCCCTGATGGAATTGCTGCAGGCGGTGGAGGCCAAAAACAGCGACCTGTCGCCGAATGCAGCCAGCGCCGTGGTGCTGGCTGTACCCGGTCCGGTGGAGGCCGAAAAGCGCGCCCGGATGGCCAATGTTAAATGGCCCATCGATCTGGGCTCCGTGGAAGGCAGCTACGGCGATCGTCCTTTTTTTCTGATCAATGATTTCGAAGCCCAGGCCTACGGCTGCCTGACCCGGGCAGTGGATACCGCCCGGTGCATCAAAGACGGCCGGAAGCAGACGAATGCAGTGCTGGCAGTGATGGGTGCCGGCACCGGCCTGGGTCACTGCAGCCTGAAACCGGACGGTCGGGGCGGGTTGGTTGCGTTTCCATCCGAGGCGGCCCACGCGGCCTTTGCATTTTCCGGAAAACGGGAACAAGCCTACGGCCGATTTCTCACCGCCGCCGTCGATAGCGAAGATGCCACCGGAGATCTGGTCGTATCCGGCCGCGGGTTGGCGTTGCTTCATCGCCATTTGACGGGTGACGACCTGGCGCCGGAAGCGGTCGCCCGGCGGATATCTCCGGATTCGGACACCACCCGCTGGTTTGCCCGTTTTTATGGCCGGGCCTGCCGCCACTATGCGCTATCGGTTCTGCCGATGTCCGGTCTGTACGTGTCCGGCGGGGTAGCCGTAAAAAATCCCTTCCTGGTGGACAACGACACCTGGCGGGCCGAATTTGTGCGATCGGATACCAAAAAAGAGCTGTTGACCGCCATCCGTGTCGATCTGATCACCGACGAGAGGATCGGCCTGTGGGGGGCGGCACGTTACGGCACAGAGCGACTGGTGCGGTGAGTGCGAAAATCATAAAAGCATATTGACCAGGTAATAAAACACATAAGAACCGTCGTTCACGCTGACGGTTAGATTCGCTCCCCGGCTCGCTGCCCACACAATCCACGGCGGTCGATCCTGGTGCCCGCACTCGATCCTTGGATAAAATTCACCGCTCAGGCCGCTGTGCCAGGACAGCATCATGGCCTGGCGATCGATGCGGCGGGCTTCAGCCCTTGCCAGGTCCCTGGCTTGTTCGAAATCCAGGCCGGCTTGATTTGCGTCCAGTGCGATCAACTCCCCGAGCGTTTCAAACTTCATTTGAATCCGCCTTCCTCTCGCGTTCGACCTCCACCCGGCAGCTGTTGGAAGGAAATGCACCGGCGGGAGACATTTTGTCGATGGTAAGCACGTTGACGCACCCGCCTTCGTCCAGGCCGTCCGGCGCCGGCCGATACCAGGCCCCGGCATCCAGGCTGACCACGCCCTTTGCGATGCGGTCGGTCACCCGGACGGTCGCCCGCAATCGGCCGCATGCATTGGAGACGATCACCGGGTTCCCATCGGAAATATCGCGCCGCACGGCATCGGCCGGATTCAGCCACAGACGATCATCGGCCCCCTGCTTTAAAACCTCAATATTGTCGAACTGAGAATTTACCCGGGTTCGGGCATGGGGGCTGACCAGCTGCAGGGGATAGGGCCCGCTGTCGGAGTCGACCGGATCTTCCCGCGAATCCATATATGTGGGGATAGCCGGAATCCGGGGGTCGTTCATTTCGGCGATCTTGCGACTGAAAATTTCGATTCTGCCCGATGGGGTGGGAAAGGGGTGACGGTCGGGGTCCTCTATCTGTTTTATAAAAGCGATCCAGGGTTCGGCCTTCTCCACCGGGTGATAGGGCAGGTGGCGGAACGTCTCAAAGTCCGGCATATCCCCGGTGGCCGCGACGAACGCCTGGAGCCAGGCCCGATCGGATTTGGGGTTATAACCGGAGATGTTCAGGCGCTTCGCCAGTTCGGAAAAAATTGCCAGGTCAGAGCGCAGACCGGCGGGTGGATCCACGGCCCGGTTCATGAAAATCCGGTAGGGGCCGCCGAGCCAGGGCAGCCCGATGTCCTGTTCTTCGAGATAGTGGGTGACCGGCAGGACGATGTCGGCGAAACGCGCGGTGGGCGTCATAAACAGCTCGTGAACCACGATAAAATCGGTTTTTCGCAAGGCATCGATGCCTTTGTTGAGATTCAAAAACTGGTTCAAAAGGTTACATCCCACGATATAGAGCAATTTGACATCGCTGGCAAAACCCCCGGCTGTGCCCTCCAGTAAGGCGTCGTACACCTGGCTGACGTGAACAGCCGGTGATCGCCGCGCCGGAGCCGGAAAGGATCTTCCGAGCCGGCCCAGGTCCGAGCGCTCCGTGCCGCCGGCCACATGCCCACCGGCAACCCCGATGTTGCCCGTCATGGCCCCAAGGGTTATGGCGGCTCGATGGAACTGTTCGCCGAAGGCCGTGCGGCCCGGTGCCCATCCCGTGCACAGCGCGGCCGGTTTCCGAGTGGCGTATGCGACGGCCAGCGACCGGATCTCTTGGGCCGCCACGCCGGTAATCGATTCTTCCCAGGCCGGTGATTTGGTCACCCCGTCCTCTTTGCCGGTGACATAGTCTTTAAAAGCATCGAATCCGTGCGTGTAGCGCTCAACGAATTGCCGGTCATAAATTCCTTCGGCGATCATCA
>JAHEIV010000177.1 GCA_024639205.1 Deltaproteobacteria bacterium
ATTTCCGGCAGGTCGCCTTTGAAGACCGATTCGACCCTGTTCAGGGAAACAGACGCCATGCCGGTGTCTGGATTTTGCGCCCGAATCGGTGACGGGCCGGCAAAAAGAACCAGCGATACCAATAGCATGGGTAGAGGTAGAAGACACTTACACACGGCAATCACGTGGTCTACAACACAGCTTTTTTTGATTGCCGGCGAATTTGTGCGGCAATCGGCAATTAATAGAAAACCTTTACGTACAGTTGCGCACCAAAGTAAGCAAATTTTACATTTCCGACAAAATCGACTCCCGGATAGTCGCTGCCAGAGGCTTTGACAGCTACTCTCATATTGTCCACCCCGAGGCCGAAACCGACGTGTTTCCAGGGAAGCCACTCAAGGGCCAGGCTGTTGTGGGCAATACCACCTTCAAAGTCACCAATTTCGAGGTAAAAAAGATCCAACTGCTGTCGGATAAACCAATTGGGTGTGATGGCAAACTCAAAACCCACGCCGACAACCGGCAAGGGGGCGGTAATATCTTCCCTTAGCGTGACCGCTGGGTTGCCGTCTATAATTCCGCTTAAACCAAATTCGATGGGCATCACAAACAGGCCGATTCCAAGGTTCAAATCTAAGCGTTCATCGAAAAAAAACGAGTATTCGTATTTAACCTGGATGATGTCGAAATTGAACAAGGAATCTAACGTGCCTGATAGGGTGGTTGTTCCCCCCTCGCCGTCAGGGATTTCAACATCTTGGCTAAGGGTTTTACTTCCACTCCGGTCGAATCGAAACCAGCCCAACTGCAGCTTGTGGCGTTTGTTGTTTGTAAACCGCCAGCCATACTCGATCCGAAAGGCCGTATCGGAAGTTTTCAGGCCCAGCAGATCCTCCAGATCGAGATCGACTCCGAGTCCCAAATCGCCGGAACCTATGCGAAACCCGCTGTCCATCGACGCAACATAAGCACCCAGGTTCAGATACATTTTTTCCCAGGGCAGATCGGCCGGGCCCTTATCTGCGGCCAGCACCGGACCGGACAATAAAATAAACACACAACAAACCCACACCAAACTTCGACCTTTTTTCATGCTTTCCTCCCGCGGTTGCTGATGGGCAGAGCTACCTGCGGTGCTCTGCTTTATAGAGGTAATGGCGTTACCATTTCGGTCTCAGTTTTTTCAGAACCTGGGCGAACGGGATAAACGACAGCCAGGCGATTTCCCAGACCACCGGGCCGATGAATGCGCACGGGATGGTCAAAAGGGCCGCGGCAGGCTCGGCCAGCACCTTTACCAGCAAATCGCGTGCTTCCGTGCCGGTCATGTCTTTCCGGATCAGACGCTGATTGTGCATGGCGTAGGTCCAACCGGCGGCCGATGTGATGCCCAGCAATGCCGCCGCAGCGCTTTCGAATACGCGGGCGCCGACGGTTCCTTCGAAAAAGGTGCCCATCCGCATGGCATACAAAAACAGCAGCAGCGAAAATATCTGAATGATGCTAAGGGTCGTGTGGCGGTTGTCGGTTCGTACCAGGTTGCCGAAGATCGTGTTGTTTTGGGTCCAGTAGATGATCACGATCACCAGCCCGACAAGGGCCATGATCAAATCGCTTTTCGCGGAGAGCAAAAACTCCGATATCGTATTCCAGCTGAAATCGCCTCTTTCCGGCCGGGGGATCAGCGTAAATATCCGCCAGATGACGATGGCATACACCACATCGATAAGCATCTCCAGCCGGCGCAGCTGCCGCATCTGCTGTTCCAGTATACTTTGGGAATTATTTTTCATTGCATTTGTCGGGGTGTGGACCGGTTAATGATTCATTCAATTCGACTCCAAGTCGCCTGCCTCACTTCAGCTGCTTTACCGTCTTGGTCGGTTCCCGTCAAGGCGGGCGGAGCACAACGAAAACTTATCGCCTCAACTGCGGCTTGGTTCTTCCAGCACCACCCGGGCATCCCGGATGAACAGGGCGCGGACCTTGTCCCAGAATTCGCCGCCCAGCACGAACAGACTGGATACCAGCAGCAGGTCACCGATGACGCCCACCAGCAGGCGATGGGCCTCGAACCCGGATAACTGGCGAAAGTACGGCTCCGACCATCCCAGCAGCAGGGGCAGGCAAAACATCACCAGCCCGATGCGATAGCGCGTCCGGCTTACCCGCTCCGGCGGACCGTGCTTTTTGATAAAGCCGAAAAAGCGCTCCTTTATGTAATTGAAGCCGCTTTTGCCCATGATGGCCACCGCAACGATGCTGAACAATTCCGGGATGCCCACTGCCAGGGCACCGGAGAGTATCGTCTTCCATTGCGTCGGCAAAGCGGAGGCGGTCACCACCGGGATGAGCAAGGGGCTGGCAAATCCGACCACGAAGATGACAAGTCCCAATCGCAAACGCCACCCGATCTCTGGCTTCTTTGCCGCTATGGGGTTATTTTCCGTCATGACAATACTTCCGATATGTTAAAAGAAAAACCACCTTCAAGATTTTTACATCCGGATAGCTATTGCTGGATTTCTTCGGTTTCGACAACCTTTCCCATGAACAAGTAAATCACATACAGATATCCGGCCTCGGGACCGTACACCCACTTGTCGACATCGCCGTATTTATCTATAAAATACCTCTCCTTTGCCACCGGATCGCCGCATTCGGCCTGAATCTCCAGACCGTTTGTACCTTCCTGCACGATCAGATTGCCACAGCGCATGGATGCCGGAGCGGACATGGCGAACCCCGTGAGCAATGTAAAGGCAAAGATAAAACCCACTAATTTTCGCATTTGGACACCTCCAGATAATTGTATGCATCCGTTGAAACGCTCGACCTTTATGCTTTATGCAGCGTTTGACGAATGTCCTCATGGGTGCAGCTTCTGTGCAGATACTTTTTCCCCAGACAGCTCCCGGGCCCTTACGCCCCAGTGGCCCGGGACCCTGGAGGCGTCTCCGACGCTGGCGTCGAGCATTTCGATCCGGTCGCTGCCAACGATCTTTACCGAGCCGGCAAAAGACGCTGGCGCCCAGGGGACCGGCACGGTCATCTGCCCGTTTCCGTGATCTTCGGTCACATAGACGATCTCCCGCTCACCATCCGGCGAGTGGCGCCCTGCCGACCGAAAGGCGGTGTCCCCCTGAGCGCCCACCAGTCCCCTGGTCAGATTTTTTACCGTATTGTACAGCGGCAGACGGCCCGGCAGCGTGCGCTCGATCCAGAGGCCGGATTGTCGCAGGGCTGCTGAACGCACGGCCAGACCGAACAGAAACGGAGCGCCGACGATTAAAAACCTCCCGATTACCACGGGCATTTTGACCTCATCGAAGGTGCCTTTCGGAGACAGATCGCCGATCGGGGTCGCCACGCCACCACCAGTTCCAGCAACTCAACCAGCAGAAGGTGATTCAGAACAAGTGGCAGCCACACGAACAAACCGCCGGCAAAGACGTTTTTATAAAATCCATCAGGTTTTTCATATCAAAATCCTCTCGGTATCGACGCAAGTAGGATGACGGTAACGGAACCCTGAAACATAAAGCCATTGATTTTTCTTCGGTCTCCTGCAGGGCTTTGGGTATCGCGAAATTGCATTGTTTCGTAAAATCCTCATCCGGACGAATGAATAGCCGTATGCTGACCCCCTTGGTCTTGATTTCGCTTGCAGCCACAACATCCTTGTCAGCCCGTTGGGAGTGTCAAAATAGGCGCAGCGCCTGAAGGCGTGGGGGCCTGCAGCCGAAACAAGATGATGATGAGGCTCAGAGCTCTTTTGCTGGTAATATCGGTGTGATCGATATAGTACCAGTAGCCCTGGTGGCGCACGGCGGCAAACACATTTTCCGGACGGTTTTTACTCGAAATCATCCGAAAGGGAATCAGCCCCTTGGTCTCCCGGCCGTCACTGTTCTGCAGCCCGTAGTCGATGACCCGTCCCTCTTTGAGGTGCTCGAGAGGCACTTCGACACCTCTTGCCATAAATTCCATCATCGCCATGACAGAGCGTGTTTGGATTGTAATTTCATCGTCTTTTATATTGGTGACCCGTTCCGTTATCCGAAACCGGTTGCGATTGGTAAGCCCCATGAGGCGTCTCAGCTCGTCGAGCATGTGACGCAAGCCTTCAGGAACTTTCTCGGCAATATTCAAATAGCGCTCGGTTTTTCCCTCTTCTTCAACCCGCTGAACTTCAATTACTTCACTGTCACCGAGGATAAAAATTAACTCAATCAGTCTCTCAAAACGTTTTAGTTTCTGAAAGTCATGCTCAATTTTCGTTTTCATATCCATGGTTTCGGTGGCGGAGACCTCCCCAAAGGACATGTTCTCCGTTGCTCCAAGCCGCTGTATGCCGATGCGCATGAAAACGTCAACCGGCCAGCCGGCCTGAGCGGCTGCGAAGATCAATTCAGATGGGATATCAGAGAGCAGGTGCGCAGAGAATTCCTGGCCCTCGACCGGCAGGTAGGTAATGGTCGGGCGCTCTGAAAACCGCAGATTCGCATCCCCGGTGATCACGTCCGTTGTGCCGCCGATCACGTTGGTTGAGCTGCCGCTGATTCCAAAAAGTCCGCCCACGCCGATACTGCTGTCATATTCATACTGGGTGAGCACGGAACTGACGGTTAAAAATACCGGCACTTCCAGGTACCGGCTGCGAACGATATTCAGCAGCATCTGTTCTCTGGTAGACCGGGCAATCGCTGTGTTGTAATCGAATCGATCCGCCGAAACACGTCTTGCGCCCCGCGCCGCACATCCTGAAATCATCAACAGCGCTGCAGCAATCAAAAGAAAGTGCCCGTAGCTCGTCTTTTTCGTTTTTGGCCCTGTGGGCCATTTCGTGTTTTGCATATCCAATCCTTTGCCGGCTTGTGTCGGTGAACTGGTTTGATACCATCCGGTCCTATTGGGTTTTGTGCTTCGACCCGACACGCTGCATGGTTCATTTTGCAGAATTCGGACATCGATGGAAAAACCCAACCTTTCCTCCTGGTATATTATTTTCAGCGTTTACGACCATCAGAACTCCGGTTGCCCTGGAGGCAGATGAAGCCCTCACATACCTATACCCGTGATTCGATCAGCTTCTTGTTTAAATAATTGTATATCAGTCTGCCAAGGATATAAGCTACCATTGCTGCAAGAACCATCAACAGCCCCTGCCGGAAGGAGTGATCGATCAGCTGTGCACCCCCACCCTCGACCCTATCGATGGCTTGAACAAGCTGCGGCAGCAGTTCTTCCAAACCAACCTCGCCAACGAGCCGGTTGGTTGCCTCGACCAGCGTGGTCACTTCGGCAATCGTTTCCTGGTAATCCTTGATGTCAAACGGTTTGGCATCCTTTGGTTCAGCGGAAGGTTGGCCGACACCGAATGTTTCGGCCAGCGTGCCGGCCGTCAGCAGTAAAGTGTTACTTCCCTCGATCGTCTTGCGCAGCTCTGTGACCAGTCCGGTCAGCCGCTTTTCCTCGGTCAGCAATTCCTCGATCGCAACTTTCTGCTCGCCGATCAATCGATCCATGAACTGATTGATAAACGCCTCCCGCTCGACGGCGACCTTGACCATGGTCTTGTCCAGGGTGGCATCGCTCCATTTGTTGATTTCTTTCATCACCTGGTTGACTGTCTGGTACCGCAGTTTGGATATATCCTTCATCATTTGATCGGGCAATTGCTCGGCGACGTTCGCAAAGCGCTCCGACACCGTGGAAAAGGTGTGGACATCCGCCAGGATCTTCTGGGCTTCGGGGTTGCCGATCAGCTGCGACATCCAGACTTGTGCAAAAGCGCCCGTCAGCAGCGGCAGGCGGGTGCCCAGAAAGATGCCCCGCTCGGCCAGCATGCGGGTTTCTTCGACCTGCTGGGTCACCTGCTTCACCGTGCCGAACAGGCCGCCGGAACCCGCCTTTTTGACGAGTGTGGAGTTTCGCCGCTGGGCGGCAAAATCGCTGAACCGCAGGTAGTTGTAGACCACATTCTCCGGGTTGTTTTTGCGCCAGAGCAGGATCAGTTCACGCAACTCTTGCTGCTGCTCTTTGGTCAGCACTTTGGCGGCGATCTGCCATATGTCTTTTTCGAGTTGCCGAAAGCCGGCGCTCAATACTTTGGTGGATTCACCATATCTTCTGCGCATATTTTCTTCATAGATGATGCGCCCCAGCGTGGTCACCGCCACCATATCCAGCATGCTTACCTGCGGATTGGGCTCGGCGGCGATGGTATACATGGACGAGAGGGAAAACACCAGGTCCCCATGGATGACCTTACGGGCCAGGGGCGTCGGATTGGTGTTTTTATAATCCTCGAAAGCCTGGGTGATGATGCTCGCAAAACGATCGGAATAACTCATCAGTTCCGATTGCAGCTCCACCTCGCTCATAACATAATCTTCTTGTTTGTCTTTTGGGGCTGCAAAACCGATCGTCTGAGCAATCAAAAAAACACCAGGGTTGGGAAAAATACGGATAAAACGCGATGGGATG
>JAHEIV010000178.1 GCA_024639205.1 Deltaproteobacteria bacterium
GGTTCAATCACGATTCACGCTGGAACTAAGAGACATTTCTCTAAACGAACTGCTGGCAGCGGAAGAGGTTTTCGTCTGCTCCTCCAACAAGGAGGTGGCTCCGGTTGTGAAGGTGGATGAGGCCGTCATCGGAGACGGAAAACCCGGCCGCAACACTGCCAGCGTGATGTCGATGTTTGCCGAGTACACTAAAACCTGGGCATCGGGGCAGACACCGCAGGTATGACCGCTGCGCAGTTTGCCGGTGATCGAATCGCAAAACGACAGGTACACCGAGGAAGAGCGACAAGGAGGCAAAATGAACGACCGGATTTATGATCTGCTGATCATCGGTGGAGGCCCCGGCGGGCTTTCCGCCGCTGTTTACGCCATGCGAGCGGCCCTGAAAACCGCCTTGATTGAAAAGGCTCTGCCGGGCGGGCAAGTCGCCAACTCGGCAGAGGTGGAAAACTACCTCGGTTTTGAACGAATTTCCGGCGCCGAGTTGTCGGTGAAATTCGCCCAGCATGCCCAATCCTACGGGCTGGAGATAATATCCCAGGAAGTGGTGGAGGTGGAACCGGCCCTGGACTATCACCGGGTTCGTCTGGCCGGTGGAGAGGTCCTGCAGACCCATTCCGTGATACTGGCGACCGGCGGGGCTCCCCGCCAGCTCGGTATCCCGGGAGAACTGGAATATTGGGGCAAGGGGGTGTCCTACTGCGGTGTCTGCGACGGGTTCTTTTTCCGGGAAAAAACCGTGGTGGTGGTGGGCGGCGGTGACACGGCCGCCGAGGAGGCCCTCTATCTGGCCAAACTGGCCACCAAGGTGTACCTGGTTCATCGCCGGGATGCACTGCGGGCCGGTGCCATTTTGCGTCAGCGGGTGATCAGCGAATGTAAAATTGAAGTCCTCTGGAACACGGTCCTGTCAAGCATCAAGGCTGATGATAACGGCGTGCAGTCCGTGGATTTGAAAGATGTCCAAACCGGTGAGCAGCGGGAATTGGCCACCGACGGGGTTTTCATATTTATCGGTTTCGATCCCAACAACCAGCTGGTGCCGGCCGGTACCAAGATGAACGCCAACGGCTATGTGATTACCGACGAGAAGTGCCAGACCGGCACGCCGGGAATATTTGTGATCGGAGATCTGAGGGAAAAGTATGCCCGCCAGATCGTCATCGCCGCAGCCGATGGAGCCACCGCTGCCCTGGCCGCCGCGCATTTTGTAGAGACCCGCAAAGGCACCGAAGAAGTCTGCGAGCTGCCGCAGGAGCTGATGAGGGATGTTTCCTGATCTGAAACCTTCATGATGTTTTTCTTCAAATTGACGGTGCTGGCCTTTATGCTGCTCGGTCTGCCGATGCTCGGGGTCTGGCTGGGCGGGCTGCCGATCGGGCGCTACCTGCAGTTTCCGCCCGAATCCCTGTACGTGCAGCACGAAGCTTTCTCCTGGCCGGCTTTTTTCGCTTACCTGGCATTTATTCTGTGCGCAACCACGCCGGTTTTGATCACCGGCATTCGCGCTTGGCGCCAATTCAGGCATCGCCGCAGCCCCACGACCGGCTTTCCGTGGTGGGGCTGGGTGGGGGTGGGATCCGGTATCGTATTCTGGACGCTGGCCTGGAACCGTTTCGATTGGCTTGGCAGCCTGCAGGCCCACACGTTCACCCCCCTGTGGCTTTCGTACATCCTGGTGATCAATGCGCTGAAATTCCGCCTTTCCGGCAGCTGCATGCTGACAGACAGGCCCGGTTACCTGCTGCTGCTGTTTCCGGCCAGTGCCCTGTTCTGGTGGTTCTTTGAATACCTGAACCGATTCGTTCAAAACTGGCACTATCAGGGGGTTCAGTTTGGTCCAGGGGAATATGTTATTTACGCCACGATATCTTTTTCCACGGTGCTGCCTGCCGTGCTGGGAACCCGGGATTTGCTGCTGGAAAGCCGCTGGATCCAGGCCGGGTTTCGGCAAACGCGGCCCCTGACTTTCCCGCAGCCACGCCTGCTGGCAGGGACCGTGCTTCTGGCGGCAGCGGCCGGGTTAACCGCAATCGGCGTATGGCCCAATTTGCTGTTTCCCCTGTTGTGGGTTTCGCCGCTGCTGATCATCGTATCGCTGCAGGCGCTGCTGGGCGAAGAACACGTGTTTGAAACGCTCGGCCGGGGTGACTGGCGGATGGTGACGGCTTGTGCCGCATCGGCGCTGGTGTGCGGCTTTTTTTGGGAGATGTGGAACTACCTCAGCCTGGCCCGATGGGTATACGCCATTCCATTTGTCGGCCGATTCAAGCTGTTCGAAATGCCGATTCTGGGATATGCGGGCTATTTGCCCTTTGGCCTGCAGTGCGCCGTCATCGGTGCCATGGTAGAAGCTGTGATCGGTAGAAAGTAATACAGGAACCGGATAACCATGCCATTTGTTACGATGCCCGGTATAACCGGCAAGATATATCTGCCGGAGAAAAACGGCTGCATTTCCGGCAAACATCCCTGCCCGGACTGCTTTTCCTGCCAGCTGTGCAGTGATGAACGCTGCAGCGTCTGCAGAGGAACCCACTCGGAATTTACAAGCAACAAAAAGAAATCTGCGACCGGCGCAATGACGGGTCAAATTCGCTGCCACCGCAAAAAGAATGACAATCCCGGCGACTCCGAATAGGCCAGGGCTCGGTGCATAACGATCCGGACGGTTGCCATCCGCCCCTTTATTTTGACAGCCGATCCCACGATGCGCGGGCCTGTTCCCGACCGCTGCTGGAAGTCCGTTGCGCAGCCGGCGGTCCGGGCGCACGGGTTCCTCTCAGTCTTGCAATGCGTTCCGGCAGGGGGGGATGGGTGGAAAACCAGCGCATCATGCTTTTGCCCGAGAGCGGATTCACGATGAGCATGTGTGCAGTAGACGGATTGGCGTTCATCGGCATCCTGCCGGAGTGCGCTCCCAGTTTTTCCAGCGCTCGCGCCAACCACTCCGGATGTCCGCAAATGGCGGCGCCTGTGGAATCGGCCAGATACTCACGGGACCGGGATATGGCCATCTGTATGACCATGGCGGCTATGGGTGCCAGAACCGACATGGCAATCAGCCCGATAATCCCGAGTCCGCCGCCCTCTTCATTGTCTCGACCACCACCACCTAAAAAAGCCGACCAGCGGGCCATGCTGGCCAGCAACATGATGGCACCGGCCATGGTGGCGGCGATCGAACCGATGAGGATATCGCGGTTTTTGACGTGGGCCAGCTCGTGAGCCAGCACCCCCATCACCTCTTCGCGGTTCATGATTCGAACCAGCCCTTCGGTGACGGCCACCACGGCATGCTGTGGATTGCGGCCGGTGGCAAAAGCATTGGGGGCCTCGTCCGGTATGACATACACTTTCGGCATCGGCAGCCCGGCGCGTTGGGTTAGCTCCCGGACCATGCGGTAGATCTCCGGCGCCTGCTCCGCAGTAGCCTCCCGGGCCCGGTACATTCGCAAAACGATCTTGTCCGAGTACCAGTAGCTGAAAAAGTTCATCCCGGCGGCAAAGATCAGGGCAATCACCATCCCCTGCCGACCGCCCAACAGCTGACCAATCCAAACGATAAAGGCGGTGAGCACAGCAAGAAGAATGGTAGTTTTAATCTGATTTCCCATGGCCACAAAGCTCCTTCTCTGCATATTATTTCCGAAATTTTCCTGAAAGATAAACCCGATCCGCCCAAAAGCAACCGGAGACAGGAACCGACCGCACGTGTTGCGGGAAAAAAAAGCGATCCCAATCAGCGGAAAGGGAACTTCGGTTGCCGGCAAAACGATTTGACCGGCAATGAAGATGGTCAAGATGTCTGCGGCGGATCAAAATGAGCAAGATATAATGTAAATACCATACACTATGTATTACATATGTAGTATGTAAACCGTTATACAATGCAACATGTTGTGTAGTCTTTACACCTAGTACAGAAGATGTAGGACCCTAAAAATATTTGTAATTTTATGCATTTACACAGTTGTATCCCCTCATCATCTGTGGTAGAATCCCCCATCTTTTGCGCCGGTGCAGGCCAAACCTCTCTCTAAAATGCACCCAATAGTTAGATCCTTTCTTCCGTAAAATTTGTGTTGGGCTGGTCAGTGGAGTAGTAAGCTAGAACTGTTGCCGTTTCTTCAAGAAGAGCTGAAATCCAATATGGACAGCGGGCAGAAAAAACTTCAACTGGTCAAGAAAAGGCCAAAACTCGGCAGAGAGAAAAAAGCGGAAACTGCCCGTCTGACTCGGCAGGAACCTGCCGCCAATCACCGGGAAGCTCTAAGACGCGTTAAACTGAAACGTCTCATCAACAAGCTGAACTACATCAATTTTCAAGACCGGACCATCCTCATCACGTTCAAACACATCCGTTACGATCACACCTTACGCATCGAAGCCAAACCATATCCCTGCCATGATGAAAACTTGGGTTGTCGTTGGGAGAACGCTGACGATCTATCCATGCTAACGAACCACTACCGGTTTGACTGCCTGCTGGTGCCTGACGGAAGGAAATTGCTGCAGGTCCCTGCAGACCTGTTCCAGCTGGATGGCGAGGGAGTTCAAGTCAAACTTCCGGAAGTCTGCTACGAAATTTGCTCACGCAAGGTCACCCGCCACCGGTGCCGCGATATTCAGGCGCAGCTCATCCAAAATAGCACGATATTCAAAGGCGCATTACTCGATTTTAATGCAGTCTCCTTTCGAGTACAGGTCACGTCAAAACCTCCCCAGACATTCCAGTGGTTGAATACCGAATCGCCCGTAACGGTTCTGTTTTCCAATCAGGGTGAAACCTTTTTCACGGGCGAATGTCGCGTTTTACACCAGACGCGGTGGCAAAAAACCCGGGAATATGTGCTGGAGCCGATCCGTAAAGAAATTCAACGTTTTAAACACAAAGAGTTTAGAAGCGCCCGGCACACCGTATCACCGTCACCCGACATTGTCTTCCGGCATCCTTTTACCGGAAAGGTTGTCACTCTGAAGGCGATCGATCTCTCCGGTTCCGGCTTTTCGGTTGAGGAAGATCCCCACAATTCCATGCTTCTTCCGGGCTTGATGATTCCCTCGCTGGAACTCAATTTTGCCAGCAGTATGCGGTTTAAGTGCAAAGCGCAGGTGGTCTACCGACAAACCCAGAAAAATTCTGAAGATGAATATCGTGTCCGATGTGGACTCGCGCTTTTGGATATGGACATCGAAAAGCATGTACAGCTAGTTGCATTTCTGCAGCAGGCAGCCAACGAGCGATCCTATGTCTGCAACAAGGTTGATCTCGATGATCTGTGGGACTTTTTTTTCGAGACCGGATTTATATATCCGGACAAATACGAATTTATTCAGAAAAACAAGGAAAAGATAAAAGAAACTTACGAGAAGCTCTATGCGCGGAATCCCAGCATCGCCCGACATTTTATATACCAGGACAGAGGCACGATTTTGGGTCACATGGCGATGGTGCGGTTTTATGAAAACACCTGGCTTATTCACCACCACGCTGCCAGAAACTCAGACTACAATCGTGCCGGATTGATCGTGTTAAACCAGATCGGAAGCTTTGGCAACGATTCCCACAGGCTCTATTCCATTCACATGGACTTTCTGATGTGCTACTACCGCCCGGAAAACAAATTTCCACGGCGTGTTTTCGGGGGCGCCGTTAGCAATATCAAAAACCCAAAAGGTTGTTCCAGCGATCTTTTTTCTTATTTTCACTTCTCCAAAAAGCAAAAACCTGCCCGGTTGCTTTCCGATCAGTGGTCTTTAGAAAAGACAGTAGAAAGCGATTTTCAGGAGCTAAACAATTGCTATGAGCATCAATCCGGCGGACTCATGATCGACGCGCTATCCTTGGATGGGAAAAACGAAAAAATAAACGACTTTCAGGAAGAATTCATCAGCCTTGGATTTAAAAGAGAAAGACATCTTCGCTCTCTAAAAAAGGGTGGGCTGTTAAAAGCCATTTTTCTGGCAGACCTTTCTGATATTGGTCTGAATCTATCCGATCTAACCAACAATATTAAGATATTCATTGTAGACAGTGATGAGCTATCCAAAGAAATATTGATGGATGCCCTTTCAAAATTCATGAATGAGTTCGAACAAGATGTGCTGCCAGTATTGGTTTACCCTGCAAGCTTTGCTGAAAAGCAGGCTCTCCCAACTGAAAAGCAGTACTATCTTTGGGTGATAAATATGCAAAACACGGATGATTATTTCAGATATTTGAATCGATTGCTACGGTTTTTCAAGAAATAATTAATTTCATAGAAACCATGAAAGATATATCCGCCATAGAAAGAACTCCCCTGTACAACAGCAGGATAATCGATAATTATATCAAACTGATAAAAAGAAACTATGACCACATTCACGTCGGAGAACTCCTTCAGTACGCAGAAATTGAGCCATATCAAGTAGCAGATCAGG
>JAHEIV010000179.1 GCA_024639205.1 Deltaproteobacteria bacterium
TGAACGGCAATCGGTGCATCCCCGCCAACGGGAACGCCGCCTACAAATACCTGGCGGGTTTTTCTGCGATGAATCGATAACGGCATCCGGATTCGGTCCCTCCGCTTGACTTGCCTGCCTGAAGGAGCAGGGGAAAAACTACCGGTAAGCGAACAAGTGCCTCTCCACCAATGGCGGTCGGCACAAATGAGTGCCCCATTCGCTCATACGGATATTTTCTGGTTGTACAAAACCGCACAAGCGTTTGCGGTGAGGCGCATGGGACATGCGCCGCAGCCGGAAACACACTGGGAAGTCGAAAACGCAGTCCAGCGGATAAAAGCGTTTATGGATGGAGACTAACAAACCGCCGAAATTTGTTCAAGGAATATGACGGCCACCAGCGGGTAAACCGGGCCCGGCGGCAATGTCGGTCGGTGTTCGATTTGATATCCATTGCAGATTGAACTATAAAGTACCATAGATCACCTGCAACCAACGTGAAAGGAATCATGCAAATGAGCAAAGGGAAGGATACTGACTTTTCCGCCAAGCACCGATCCGGTCTGCAGCCGGATCCGGTTATCGAAAAACAGCTCCAGGAACGGTGTCAAAAAGGCGAATTGCCCTGCGCCGTGGCATTCGACATCGCAAAACAGCTTGGTGTATCTGCTGCAGCTGTGGGCCAGACAGCGGACCTCATGGATTACCGGCTGGTCAAATGCCAGCTCGGATTGTTCGGATACGCCCCTGAAAAGAAAATTGTCCGCCCGGCAGAAACGGTTGACGAGGCGCTGAAAATGGCCTTGCAGGGATCGATGGAAAATAACCGATTGCCGTGCGAATCGGCGTGGATAACCGCCGATCGGTTTCAGCTGCGGAAAATGGCGGTGAGCAGTGCTTGCGAGACGCTGGGGATAAAGATAAAGCCGTGTCAGCTGGGCGCTTTTTAGAACCATCTCAATAATGCGTCCAGGGGTACCGGAACGGTGCTGCAGCGTTGCCGTAGAATCCGCTGAGAGTGCAGTTCATCGGGAAAAAGAGGTCCTGTCATAATATCCCGCGCTCGCCGACAAACGGATTATGTTGGCGCTCCTGGCCAATGCTCGTCGTTCCCATGTGACCCGGGTAGACCGTTACCGAATCTCCGAGGGTGAACAGCTTTTGTTGGATGCTGTTTTTGAGCGTGCCTGCATCCCCACCCGGAAAATCCGTGCGCCCAACAGAGCCGGCAAACAGGGTGTCTCCTACGAACACCATATGGTCAATATGAAAGGACACGCCGCCGGGGGTGTGCCCGGGTGTGTGAATCACGCTCAGGGACTCCTTGCCGAAGGTGACGGTGTCACCCTCCGCCACCAGCCGATCCGGTTGCGGTGAATTCTCCGCCGACAGCCCCCAGGTGGCCGCACTGGCTGCCAGATTGTCAAGCATGGGTGCGTCCAGAGCATGGATCAGGATCTGTGCAGCGGTGGCTTCTTTCACCCGTCGATTGGCCGCTACATGGTCGAAGTGCCCGTGCGTGTTGAGAATGAGCTTCAGGGTTAATGAAGACTCTGCCAAAGAGCTTAGAATCCGATCGGCCTCTCCACCGGGGTCTATCACCGCCGCTTCGCGGGTTTCTTCACAACCCAGGATGTAGCAATTGGCTTGAATCGGACCGACTGCCATAGATTTTATAAGCAATCCAACCTCCCTGTTACGCCAACGCAATCGGGTACTCTTGCGCATTATATGGGTATTCTTGCATTCTCGTGAACTTGCCCGTTTTTCTCCAGAGAAATCTCCCCATTTTCGAATGCGATCCGAATCGAGTCGATGATACCGTTAATAAACGCTCCGGAATCCTCGGTACCGTATTTCTTGGCAATGTCGATCGCCTCGTTGATGGATACTTTGGGGGGAATGTCCTCACAGCTAAGAATTTCAAACACCGCAATCCGCATGATATTGCGGTCCACGCAGGACATACGGTCGAGTTTCCAGTGCTTGGAATGCCGTTCAATCAGGTTGTCCGCAAAGGTCCTGAGTCGCACCACGCCGTTGACCAGCTGCATGAAGAATGGTCCGATGCTCACGGCAGGCTGAAAATGGCCGCAGAAACGCTCCAGCATCTCATCGGAGAAGTCCCGATTCACGTCCATTGAAAACAACGCCTGCAAGGCGAGCTCTCTGGCATTGCGACGGCTGCCCATTATGGCGACTGCGACACGGTTTCCATTAAATTGGCCATTTCCACGGCCGACATGGCCGCACTCCATCCCTTGTTGCCCGCTTTGGTACCGGCCCGTTCGATGGCCTGTTCGATCGTATCGGTGGTCAAGATCCCGAATAACACCGGAACCCCGGTTTCAAGGCCCACCTGGGCAACCCCTTTACTGACTTCGGCGCTGACGTAATCGAAATGCGGGGTCGCGCCGCGAATCACCGCGCCGAGACAGATCACCGCGTGGTACTTACCGGTCCGGGCCAGTTGTTGCGCCGCCAGCGGGATTTCAAATGCTCCCGGCACCTTGAGGATATCGATATCCTCCCTGCGGGTTCCCGTTCGCGTGAGTGCATCGAGAGCACCGCCCACCAGTTTTTCGGAAATAAAATCGTTGAAGCGGCTGACGACGATGCCAAACCGCTTGCCTTCGCCGATGAGTTGCCCTTCGATGATGTTTGTCATTCCTTGTCCTCCCGGCATTGAATTGCTGGACAGCATTACGGATGAATAGACCCGATTGTCAGGGGCTGCCGACCTTGTCGTCGAGTTGCAGCGTGTGCCCCATTTTTAACTTCTTGCACTCCAGGTAGCAACGGTTGTGCTCATTGGCTTCGACCTCGATGGGTATCTGTTCCGAGATCTTCAATCCGTAACCTTCCAGGCCCACCATCTTCTTGGGGTTGTTGGTCAGCAGGCGCATTTTTCTGACACCCAGGTCGACGAGCATCTGCGCTCCCAACCCGTAGTCCCGCATATCGGCAAGAAAGCCGAGTTTCTGATTGGCCTCTACCGTGTCCAGCCCCTGTACGCGTTGCAGTTCATAGGCACGCAGTTTGTTCACCAGACCGATGCCGCGACCCTCCTGCCGCAGGTAAAGAATCACCCCGCAGCCTTCTTTGTCTATCATGGCCATGGCTTTGTGGAGTTGATCGCCGCAGTCACAACGCAGTGAACCGAAGATATCTCCGGTCATGCACTCGGAATGGACCCTCACCATCACTCGCTTTTTCGCATCGATCTCTCCCTTTACCAGCGCAATGTGCAACAGGTGGTCTACATCATTTTCAAAGGCCACCATCCTGAACTCCCCCCCAAACATCGTCGGGATAATCGATTCGGCTGAACGGCGCACAAAGGACTCGTTCTGCATGCGGTACTCGACCAGATCGGCGATGGTGCAAATACCGATCCCGTGCTCCTTGCTGAACTTTTCCAGGGCCGGCATGCGAGCCATGGTTCCATCTTCATCCATAATCTCGCAAATTACACCGGCCGGCTTGAATCCGGCCAGGCGGGCCAGATCCACGGACCCCTCGGTCTGGCCAACCCGGACCATGACGCCACCGTCGCGGGCTCTCAAAGGGAATATGTGACCGGGCCGCACCAGATCGGCGGGCTTGGCATCGTCGGCCACGGCGGTCTGAACCGTGGTGGCCCGGTCTGACGCGGAAATTCCGGTGGTGACGCCGCAGCGGGCCTCAACGGAAACGGTGAATCCGGTTTGAAAGGGCGAAGTGTTGTGATCCACCATCATTGGCAGATCGAGGCGATCGATCATCTTCCCGGACATGGCCAGACAGATCAGACCCCGGCCCATTTTGGACATGAAATTGATGGATTCGGTAGTAACTTTCTCCGCGGCCATACACAGATCGCCCTCGTTTTCGCGATTTTCGTCGTCCACCAGGATCACCATGCGTCCGGCTTTGATCTCTTCGATGGCCTTAATAATCGGTAAAACTGGCATAGCAAATAACAGACTCCCTTAAGATGAAAACCCATGGATCGAATGCAACATTTGCAACGTGTCGATCCTTATCGTTCACTTGTGAGCAACGAACCGAATTACCGTCTACAGAAATCCGGACTTCGCCAACAGATTCATATCGACGCCGCTGCCGGTTTTGTCTTTCCCGGCGGTATGGGTCATTTGGCCGGTCAGAAATTTTTCCACGTATTTTCCGATCATATCCGTTTCAATATTCACCGGTTCACCGATGTTCTTGATTCCGATGGTGGTCATCTGACCGGTGAGGGGAATGACGCTGACCGAAAAACCGGTATCGTCGCAATCATTGATTGTCAGGCTGATGCCGTCTACAGCCACCGATCCCTTTTGAATCAGGTATCGCGAAAGCGATAACGGAATACTAATGGCAACCACCGTGGCATTGCCGGCGGCCTGCTTATCTCTTATCACCCCCGTACCGTCCACATGACCGGCAACCAGATGCCCGTCGATCCGGTCTGAAACCCGCAGGGCCCGTTCCAGGTTTACCCTTTCGCCGATTTTGGCCGATCCCAGGGTCGTCAGGCGAAGGGTTTCGGGTGACACATCGACTTCAAACCGCTTTCCGGATACGGCCACCGCCGTCAGGCAGGCACCGTTGACGGCAATGCTGTCACCCGTGCGGGTACTTTCGAGCAAGTAGTCGGCGGTGATCACCAGTCTGCGACCCTGACCGGAGGATCGAAACGCGCTGATGGTGCCCAGACCTTCAATAATTCCGGTAAACATGGTTACATTTCTTCCGCCAAGAGTTCAGGGAATGCCTGCCGCCCGGATATCGCACGCTCTTTGTCCAGATGGATCGGATCAACCTTATTCAATCCGCGGTGCAGACCGATCGACATATCCCTCGATCATCACATCTTCGCCGAAACGGTGCACTTTCAGCTCGCTCACCGGAACGCAGTCTTTCATCGCGTCGGGACCCGCACCCCGGCATATGGGCACTCCGTCGTCACCACCGAGAATCTTGGGCGCGTAAAAAAACATGATCTTGTCGACGACCCGGTCGTGCAGGGCCGAGGCAATCACCGCCCCGCCGCCTTCGATCAGCAAGCTGGTGATCTGCATACGGCCGAGCAACGGCATCAGTGCATTCAAGTCGATCCGGTCATTCTTCACGGGTGCGGCCAGCACCCGAACGCCAGTGCCCGCAATTTTTTTTCTCCGGTCTTCCGATACCGACGAGCCGGTGACAACGACGGTGTCCACCCCGTCTCGGAGCTGCAGCACCCGGGCATTGCCGGCGATCCTCAGATGCGTATCGAGAATAATTCTGCGGGGATGAATACCTTCAACATCCTCGAGCCGCACCGTCAGCTGCGGATCATCTGTTTCGACCGTTTCGATACCCACCAGAATGGCATCCATAGCGTGCCGCAGGCGGTGAACATATTCCCGGGAACGCTGCCCGGAGACCCACTTCGAATCACCGGAATGGGTGGCGATCCACCCGTCAAGGGTGGCGGCGCACTTGACCACAACGTGCGGAAGACCGGTCGTGATATATTTGAAATATGCTTCGTTGAGCCTGCGTGCCCGATTTTCCTGAACCCCGGTGGTAACTTCAACACCCTGTTTTCGCAGAATATCAATTCCACCGCCCCTGACGTGGGGATTCGGATCGGCCATGGCCACAACCAGCCGCCGGATTCCTGCCGCCAGAATGGCCTCCGTACAGGGAGGGGTTCGGCCGGTATGATTGCAAGGCTCCAGCGTAACGTAGAGCGTAGCGCCGGCGGCTCTCCTGCCGGCGGTTTCTATGGCGTTCACCTCCGCATGCGCCCGGCCGACGGCCTCATGGTATCCTTCGCCGACGATCCGACCGGCCTTGACCACCACAGCGCCCACCATCGGATTCGGTGAGGTGCTGCCCTGACCCCTGCCGGCCAGCTCCAGGGCACGGTTCATGAAATCAACGTCATCCATCTGGCTTGGCATCTGCCGAACTACTGCTTGCTGAGAAGACTCTTGAGCTCGGATACGAAATCGTTGACATCTTTGAATTCACGATACACGGATGCGAACCGGACATAAGCGACGTCATCGATCTCGTGGAGTTTGGCCATCACCCTTTCACCCAGAATATGAGAGGGAATCTCTTTTTCCCCGGTTTCACGCAAATCCCGTTCGAGCTCATCGACAAATTCCTCGATCACATTCATGCTGATGCTGCGTTTCTGGCACGCCTTTTGAAGACCGGATCGCAGTTTATCCCGGGAAAAAACCTCTCGACGTCCATCTTTCTTTATAATCATGATTGGGATTTCTTCAATGTGTTCGTAAGTCGTAAACCTGCGGGAACACACCAGGCATTCTCTGCGCCGACGGATGACATTGCCGTCCTTGCTCAATCTGGAGTCGATGACCTTGTTGTCAATTTCTGCACAAAACGGACACTTCATGTGTCTCCTCCCTCGCTTCGGCTCTCGTACTGAATGACG
>JAHEIV010000180.1 GCA_024639205.1 Deltaproteobacteria bacterium
GGTTGTGATGGAGCAGGACAGCCAAGCAGCCAACACCACAACGGTCACGACTTTCTTATTTTTGAACTTTTGGATGACGGTAGAAAGGTTCATGGCACCCCCTGAATAAGTATATGTTTTACCCTCATCCTAAATGCATATACTTACTCATTGGCGGCTAAAAATAAAGCCCTGGGGGGCTTTACAAGCTGAATTTACGTCAAAATACTCCCTAATCGATCATCATATACTTTCTCACGCAGAAACCAGACCGCGCGTAACTAAGAAAATCAATTGGTTACGCTCGGTAACCAACTTTTGCTCCAATAGGGTCGAATTCTAAAAGTCATATGGAAACCAAGTGGTTAGCCCTTTTCAAACGTACTATCTGGTATCAAATTGCGCCTCTATGGGCATAGATGGGGCAACACGATCAAGCCTTTCGCCCATATCGTTTTTTTCTCGAATAACACGAATCAGCCAGCAGGCTGTTGCTGTTATCTATTCCAACTTGTTACGCCAATTTGGGGGAGAAGAAACAGGACCGGTGCGCCTTATTGTTATTCCAAATCCGGTCCATAAAAACCACCCATCCAGGTTTACTGCCATCGCTTAACAATAACCCTTTCAGATACAGTGTTGCATCCAGCTATTCGCAATTCTTTACCGCCGCATTGCAAGTCATCTCAGCGTACGAGAATTCGGGCAAAGATTGTACTATTTGCAGAGTGCCTTGGCATGATACACAAGATGCTCGCCGATAAAGGTGGCGATAAAGTGATAGCTGTGGTCGTATCCTTCCTGCATACGAAGGGTCAGGGGAAAATCCGTTTTACGACAGGCGGCTTCCAAATCCTGGGGATAGAGCTGATCTGCCAGAAACTCATCACTTGTGCCCTGATCGATGAATAAGGGTATTTCTGCTGCACCTGCCTTGATCAACGCGGTCGCATCATAAGCCTGCCAAGCCTCCGGGTCGTTACCCAGATAAGCGCCAAAGCATCCCTCCCCCCAGCCACAGACAGACGGATGGCAGATGGGCGCAAAAGCTGAGACAGAGCGATAAGCACCCTTCTCCCTGAGCGCGCAGATCAACGCGCCGTGCCCCCCCATGGAGTGTCCTGTAATCGACTTTAGTCCTGGAATCACCGGCAGCTCTGCCTCGATCAGCTCAGGCAGCTCTTTGGTAACATAGTCGTACATTTGATAATTCGCGGCCCAGGGTTGCTGGGTTGCGTTAACGTAGAACCCAGCCCCTTTACCCAGATCGTAGCGATCGTGCTCGTCCGCCACATCGTCGCCACGCGGGCTGGTATCCGGCATTACCAAGGCGATACCCAGCTCGGATGCATAACGTTGCGCTCCCGCCTTGCTGCGCACATTGTCATCTGTGCAGGTCAGTCCCGAGAGCCAGTAGACCACCGGTACTTGTTCCTTCGCCGCCCTGGGGGGCAAATAGACGGAAAAGGTCATGCTACAGCGACAGCAAGCTGAAGCGTGCTGGTACCGGTTCAACCAGCCGCCGAACTCTTTGATGCTTTCAATTTGTTTCATGCGGCAGCTCTCAAAATATAATGACGGAGCGGATGCTTTCGCCATTGTGCATCAGATCGAACGCGCGATTGATTTCCTCCAGCGGCATGGTATGGGTCACCATCGAATCCAGCTCGATCTCACCGTTCATGTAACGATCCACGTAACCGGGTAGTTCGGTACGGCCCTTTACGCCACCGAACGCAGTACCTTTCCAGGTTCGGCCCGTAACCAGCTGAAACGGACGGGTGGAAATCTCCTGCCCGGCACCGGCGACGCCGATGATGGTCGACACACCCCAGCCCAGGTGGCAACACTCCAGCGCCTCGCGCATGACATGCACGTTGCCGATACACTCGAACGAATAGTCGACTCCTCCGTTGGTCATCTCGACGATGGCCTCAGTGACACTGCCGCCCAGTTGCTTCGGGTTGACGAAGTCGGTCGCTCCCAGCGCTTTCGCTATATCCCACTTTTCGGGGTTGATATCGATTGCGATGATGCGTGATGCCTTGGCCATGACCGCACCCTGGATACAGGAAAGACCGATACCCCCGAGTCCAAAAACAGCCACAGTGGCACCCGGCTCCACCTTGGCGGTATTGAGCACTGCCCCGATGCCTGTGGTGACACCACAGCCTAGCAAGCAGATCTTGTCGAGTGGTGCCGCTTTGTTCACCTTCGCCAGGGCGATCTCCGGCACTACGGTATATTCGGAAAACGTGGAACAACCCATGTAGTGGTAGATGGGTTTGCCGTTCATGGAGAAGCGGCGCGAGTAATCCGGCATGTAGCCGGTCCACACTGTTTCCGCGATGGACTGACAGAGGTTGGTCTTGGGCGAGTGGCAATATTCGCATTCCCCGCACTCGGGGATATAGAGTGGAATGACGTGGTCACCAGGTTTCAGTTGCTTCACGCCTGGGCCACATTCGACCACCTCGCATCCACCTTCGTGGCCTAATACGCAGGGAAATGCACCTTCCGGGTCGTCACCGGAAAGGGTGAAGGCATCGGTATGACAGACGCCGGAAGCGACGACCTTCAACAGCACCTCCCCTTCTTTTGGTCCTGCCACATGGATGGTCTCAATCGACAGAGGCTTTTTCGGCTCCCAGGCTACAGCGGCTCTTGCCTTCATGTCATACTCTCCTCGCAGTTAACTATTTGGTTTCAGGTTTCTTGGTGCAATAACACTTTTTGAAAAACGGCTCAGTCTTTCAAACTACGTACCGGTTGCAACAGTGCTCCACTGTCCCATTCACGTTTGCCGCCCATTCGATGGATAGGCGCTGACTGGCGCTCCCTTTACCGTCCAGCAGTACCGTAAAATCGATGGGTAGGCTCGACTGAAGGCCATGACCGCCTCCCTGTCTTCGTAAACATTGACTGCCAGCACGACAACTGCCCCATCCTTTAAATCGGCCCGGGCCCTGTTCACCGAAGGCAGCACTTTGCGGCAAGGGGTGCGCCAGGTCGCCCAGAAATTAACTGGGGAGGGGGGGGTGACAATTGATTCCAAATCGCATCCGCAGCTTCTTGATAATGCTTCTCAGTTGTCACCGACCCCTTTTTCCCTTTTTCAACCTTTTTTCATTGATTGCTAATCGTGCTGCATAATTAGCGGGTTTTCCCTCAATGCGTTTTTCAGATTATCAACAAATGCCTCGGTCAATCTGCCCCGAGGTCTGTGACGCGGGTACAGAAGGCTGTACTCGTAAGGAATCTCCGGTTCAAACGGGCGCGCCACAACACCCCTTTCCAGGGATTCCGCCGCACCGATGGGCTCGACCAGGGACACGCCAAAACCTTCCCTTACAAATGCACATGCTGCCTCGGATAGCTGGGTATCCACGGTGGTTAAACGCGATGAAATACCGGCTGTGTCAAACGCGGTGTCAACCAGGCGGCGTGTCCCCCACTCTTCTCCGAGCGATATGAAAACCTGGTTCTCCAGATCCTCGGGCGTGATTACATCCTTTGCCGCGAGGCGATGGTTTTCGGGAATGACACAAACCATGCTGGTTCGCAGTAACGGTTCTATTGTTATTGCCGGGTGACCCCCGCGAACTGCTGCCAATCCAATATCGAACTGCTGGCTGGCAATCAGCTCCATAACCTTTTGCGAGCTGCGAATCTGGATCGACACGTTTATGCCAGGCCGATCGGTAGCGAATTGACTCACCACTCTGGGCAAAAAACCAAGCGCAATGGCAGGCATGCTTGCTATCTGCAGCGCGCCTCTTTTAAACAGGCGAATATCAGCTGCTGCTTGAGCGACCTTGTCAATACCAATAAAAGATTTCTCAACGGACTCATAGAGAGCTCGTGCTTCCGGAGTAGCTAAAAGACGGCCTTTCTGTCTTTCGAAAAGACCATAACCGATAGCATGCTCCAAAGCGCCGATGAGACGACTGACCGCCGGTTGCGTGACCCCCAGGAGATCGGCTGCGCGAGTTATGGAGCCAACCTGCATGACCGCCTGAAAAGCTTCCAGCTGTCGGTGGTTTATCTTTGCGGGCATGACCTAACCTGAAATGTCATAGTCTGGCCTGAATAGATAACCCATCGAATGAATTAGTCAACTGTCGCCGGCTTTTACTCGAGAAACCTTCCTATCGAGAAGGCCTCAATAGGTAGAGATGTCTCACTCTGAACAGCCAGATGGGCGATGATTTGACCGGTAATCGGTCCCAATTGAAAACCATGGGCGGAGAAACCAAAGGCATGGAAGGTATCCGGGAACTTTGCACTTGGCCCAATGACTGGAATTCCGTCCGGCATAACCGCTTCGATACCGGCCCAGCAGCGCAGCACCCGGACATTCCGCATGCAGGGGAAAATTTCCTGTGCCGTGCGTGCACTGAAGGCCAGGCCGCCCATATCCAACTGAGTCTCCTGACGAGCCGGGTCGGCTTGACCCCGATGCCCACCGCCAATGAGCACCGTGCCGTTTTCGAACTGCTTAAAAGAAAGCGGACGCCCTGTGGCCCCGACCACTGGATTACAAAACGGGGCAACCCGCTCGGAAATCATCAACATTGGGGCCTCGACACTCACCGGGACCGGTTCGTCCAATTGTTCGGCTATCCCACCCGCCCAAGCCCCCGAGCAATTGACCAGGATTGGTGCCTCGATCATCAAGCGGCTGGTCTGAACCTGCCATATGCTTCCCCGTCGCACCAGTTTATCGACACGGCAGCCGGCTTTGAACTGTGCCCCGGCAGCCTCCGCTCCCTTGCGAAATGCAGTAACAGTCTGAAACGGAAGTGCATACCCGTCATCGCGACATACTATGGCACCGACGCAATGACCAGAGACAGCCGGAACCAGGTGTTTCAGTTCATCCTGATCAATGATCTCTTCATGCGAAAACCCAAGGGAGCGCAGTTGCGCCACCCGTTGGCGCAAGCGTTCCATCTCGCTTTCGTCCTCCGCGACTTTCACCTGCCCGGTTCGACGAAAGCCGCAATCCTGGCCTAGGAAATCTTCCATGTTCAGCCAGAAACCCATGGCTGCTACGGACAACGGTATTTCAGCGGGATGCCGACCGAGGCGTCTGACCCCGCCTGCATTCACCCCGGATGCATGTCGTCCCGGATAGGCCTGTTCCAGAACGATCGAGCTGATCCCCGCCCGCCCCAGATGGAGTGCTGCGGAACAACCGTGAATGCCCGCCCCGATGACAACGGCGTCGGCATGCATAACTATTTCTGTTTACCCTCGGGCGCGTCAAACGCAGCCAATTCACCCAGGGTAATCGGCTTGATTGGCGGGCGGATCCGGTAGTAACCAACCTCTGCGGTCGGCAGGCCGCGTTCGGCGGCGATGACCTCGGATACGGTAAGCCCGCACAAACGTCCCTGGCAGGGCCCCATTCCGGGGCGTCCGAATGACTTCGTCTGATTCGGCCCCAGGCAGCCCATCCGGACCATACTCCGGATATCTCCGGCTGTGACTTCCTCGCAACGGCAGACGATCGTTTCGTCAGACGGGCATCTCATCACTTCGGTCGGCCGGTAGAGAAGATCAAGAAACGGGCGGATACGCAGATGGCGCGCCATTGCCACCCGATGGGGAGCCGCCAGCCGGTCCCTTTCCGCCGATTCGAGAATATTCAGATGGCGGGCTATCTCCAGGGTGGCAAGCCGTCCTTGAATCTGGGCTACTGCCGCCCCGCCGATCCCTCCACCATCCCCGGCAACATATATCTTTTCACTGTCGGTGCGGCCCCAGTCATCCAATTGCGGCCGCCAGCACACCTGTCGATTGTCCCAGATATGCTCGCATCCCAAGGCGCGAGTGATCTGAACATTTGGAACCACGCCCTGATGCAGCAAAAGGGTATCGCAGCCGATCCTCTTGTTTTTTCCGCCAACCGAGAAACTGATGGCTTCGAGCTTCGAATCCCCCTCGACTCTGAGATCAGCAACTCCCTTGAACACGGGCACCCGAGCCTTTCTCAATGCCTTCATGTAACCCAGGCCTTTGAAAAGATATTCGGCTGCCCCAAGCGCCTTCGGCAGAAAGGGCAGAGCGGATAAATAATTCGCGCGGGATGTCGTTTCGACAAAACCGACGATTTCCGCCCCCGCATTGAGGTACTGCCAGGCGACCAGAAACAGCAGCGGACCGCTGCCCGCCAGCACGATGGGGCCATCAGGAATCATGGCGCTTGTCTTGAGAAGGATCTGCCCCGCCCCGGCGGTCATTACACCGGGCATCGTCCACCCCGGGATGGGACAGGGGCGTTCCATCGCACCTGTGGCCACGAGTATGTAGGGCGCTGCGACGGACCAGGCACGCCCCTCCCTGGACAGACCGACGACGCCATCCGCATCGAC
>JAHEIV010000181.1 GCA_024639205.1 Deltaproteobacteria bacterium
CGACGGCATAGGCAAAAGAGGCCACCAGGGCCTGCAGAAACGTATACTCCTCGTTGACGTTGATCAGACAAACGCCCATCACCGCGCAGTTGGTGGTGATCAGCGGCAGGAAAATACCCAGGCCGGCGTAAAGCGCCGGGATGCTTTTTTTCAGAAACATCTCGACAAACTGAACCAGGGAGGCGATCACCAGGATAAAAGCGATGGTTCGCAGAAACGCCAGGTTGAATTTTACCAGAACGAAGGTGTTGATCACCCAGGTAATCAGACCGGCCATCACCAGCACGAAAACCACCGCAAAGGCCATCCCCACGGCAGTTTCCATTTTCTTGGAAGTGCCGAGAAACGGGCAGTTCCCCAGATACTGGGCCAGCAGAATGTTGTTGATCAGCACGCAGCTAAAAGCCAGAACCAGGTAGTCTCCCATCGGTATTCTCCTACTTCTTGCCCAACAGGTTCATTAAGCACAGCATCAGCCCCAGAGCGACAAACGCCCCGGGTGCTTCGATCAGAAAGGTGAAGGGCTGAAACGATGGCCCCATGATCTGGATCGGGGTTTCATAAAATGTGAGCGTACCGCTTCCCAACAGCTCCCGCACGGCGCCCAGGGCTGCCAGTGACAGCGTAAAACCGATGCCGATCCCGAGGCCGTCCAGGGTCGAGCGGACGATGTTGTTCTTGGAAGCAAAGGCCTCGGCACGCCCCAGCACGATACAGTTGACCACGATCAGCGGGATGAAGATCCCCAGCTTCAGAAACAGCGGGTAGGCAAACGCCTGCATAACCAGCTCCACTACGGTTACGAAGGTGGCGATGATGATGATAAAGCAGGCGATTCGGACCTTAGACGGGATCACTTTTCGCAGCAGGGATACGAGAATGTTGGAGCACAGCAGAACAAACGTAGTGGCAACTCCCATACCGATGCCGTTTTCGACCGTTTTGGTCACCGCCAGCACGGGACACAATCCCAGAACCAGGCGAAACGGCGGAATCTCGTCCCAGAGCCCTTTGGTAAAATCTTGCGCGAGTGTTTTGGCCATCTGGTTCTCCCCTTGCGACCTGTCGGTTTATTTGGCAAACGTTTTGAGCTGATCGGCCAGCTGGGTTTTCAGTCTTCCGTAGAGTTCCGCAGCATCGGTCACCGCACTGCTGACAGCACGGGAGGTGATCGTAGCGCCGGAAAGCGCATCCACCTGCCCGCCGTCCGGTTTCACCTTGAACTCTCCTTTGAACGGCATCCCCTTGAACTGCGCGGCAAACGCCGGATCTGTTTTTGCACGTGCGCCCACCCCGGGGGTTTCCGCGTGGGTGGTGACACCGACGCCCACCAGGGTTTCGTCGACGATGTTGACACCGACCATCAGGCCGACATCCCCGCCGTAACCCTTGCCGGACGTTTCAAACGCCACCGTGTTGGGCTGGCCGTCGAAAACGCCCACAAAAAAGCTGTGTTCCACATCACCGTCTTTGATGGTAAACCGATCGGTGATCGGGTCGTTGGCGGAGCCTTCCAGAATGGCACGGATGGCGGGCCCTTTTACGAATTTCAACTGCTGGTAGGCGATGCGTTCCTCGGTGTTGTTTTTGATTGCCGCCAGCAGGCCGCCGGAAACGCTGCTCAAAGCGGTGAGCACGACCACCATTAGAATCATTTCACGCATCTTAGACCACCTTTCCTAGCGCGTTGGGACGTATTTTATCGATCAACGGCTGCACGAGATTGATGACCAGCACGGCATAGATCACGCCGTCTTCGAAGGCACCGATGTTGCGAATCAAAACGGTCAGGATCCCCCCGGCGGCACCGTAAATCAGCATCGGAACAAAATTGGCCGGTGAGGACGAATCATCGGTTGCCAGGAAAAAGGCTCCAATCAGGGTGTATCCGGTGAGAAGGTGAAACATCGGGCCGGCGTAGCGGGTGGGATCGATCAGGCTAAAGATCAGGGCAGCGGCGAACACGCCGGCCAGAAAACTAATCGAGATCTCCCAGCGGATGAATCCCCGGATGATCAGATAGATGCCGCCGGCGATCAGCCCGAGGCCAAAGGTGGCTCCGATACCGCCGACCTGGCGGCCCAACAGCAGGTCACCGAAGGAGAAATCCGCGACAGCTCCGGCACCGAAGTGCTTTGCAGCAGCCAGCGGGTAGACCATGACAAAGTCGAGATCGTAATCCACCAGCATACCGTCGAAGTCGAAAAGGTGCGGCCAGGAAATCGACAGTATCGCCACCGACAACACAACCGGGCTGAAAGAGTTGCCGCCGATGCCGCCGAAAATCTGCTTGCCGAGGATAACGGCAACAAATGTTCCGGTGATCACGGCCCACCAGGGTGTCGTGGCCGGCAGTAACATGGCGAAGAGCAACCCGATCAGCGCGGCGTTGCCGTCTCCGATGGTAACCGCCAGTTTGGAGACATGGTTGATGACCAGTTCCCACAAAACCGCCGATGCAATGGAAAGGGCCACCACCGCCAGAGCGGGTAGTCCCCAATAGTGAATCCCCACGATTGCCGCCGGCAGTGCTGCCAGGAAGCTGTGGTAGGTTCGCTCCGGGATGCTGCTGCTGTTGTGCCAGAAGGGAGCGTGGGAGACGATAAACTTTTTACGAGGACTCATGCGTTGCCTCCGCTGATTTCATCCGTTCGAGTTCGTACCTGGCTAGGCGGATAAACTGCAGTATCGGAATCTTCGAAGGGCAGACGAAGCTGCAAAGTCCGCACCCGATGCACGAATACAGATCGTACTGATCAGCGGCCTCTTCGTAAAAGCCGGCTTCCAGAAAGCGCACCAGCATATTGATCGGGACAAAGGTCGGGCAAATTCGCACGCACTCTCCGCAATTGACGCACGGATAGTCGGACACGAACGGGATCGCGTTTTTGTCCTGAACCACCAGCGCGCTGGTATCGGGCATCACCGGATAGTCCTCCATATAAACCGCTGAACCGGTCATCGGACCACCGACGATAATCCGATCGCCATCCTGTAACGTGATGCCCAGTTGCCGGAAAATATCGGATATGGGCGTGCCGATAACCGCCGACACCAGTTGCTGCTTTTCGGCCTTGTTGATCACCGTGATCAGCTTACGAACGGGGTATTGTCCCGTTTTATAGGCATCGCCGATGGAAGCGACCGCCTCGGCGGTCACGAAACAGATCCCGAGGTCCTCACAGGCTTTTCCGGCCGGCAGCGTCTGCCCGAGAACCGAGTGCATGATCATCTGCGGAAAAGCGCTGGGGTATGCGATGTCCACTTTTTTAACTTCTGCTCCCAGGTGTCCGTAAGTCTGCATGGCCTCTCCGGGAACCGCCACCACGACCCGATCCACGCCTGTGATCTGCTTCAAGGCGGTGATGCCCCGTTCGAGGGAGCTTGTGCGGGATTTCACGACATACTGGTTGGTGGTGACCAGGATGTCGTTGTCGCCGCCGTAAATGACGATGGTGTGAATCGGCCTTGTCTCGTCAGCGAACATTTTCAGCGGCGGCGCCCCCGGCAGGCAAGTCAGACTGGACAATGCGGTGTCCAGGGACGGTGGGGTCGACACAACCGGATCGGTCGGTTCGGGCTTTTCGTCTGAGCTCAGAACAGTGACCGCGGTGTAGATTCTGCCGAAATCGCCGGTGTAAGGGGTAATCGTGCCGACAGTACCGCTGACGGTAGCTACCGCGTAGGCATCGCTTTGCTCAGAATGCCGCAATGTCTGTCCAGCTGCTACCGCATCGCCTTCGGACAGCAGGGAAGCGTCCCTTTTTTCGACAGGGCCTTCCACCAGCAGCGTGGCCGTTGATGGTGGTGGTATCTGAATCGGATCAGCTACTCTTCCGGTCAGCGACTCATACTCCAGGCGGGGCTTGATGATACCGACAAACGATTTTTTCAGCATGGCGCAACCTTTTCCGTGGGTAAGCAAAGCGCTGCCGGATACCGCAGCTTTGTGAACAAGTCTGGATCCGGCTTACAGTATGTGACACTGGGAACATTCTTCGGGTCCGGCTTCGAATTCCTGATGGCATTGGATGCACTGGTCGTGAAACGCGTCCCCTTTTTTAGTAATTTCGGTGTCCACGACATCATCTTGCTCATGGCAATCCAGGCAGGATTCCAGCACGACGCCTTCCTCCAACGGTCCCTGGTGGCAGTCGCCGCAGGCTCTCAGAGAGGAATCATCGTCTTCGGGGTGGTGATGACAGTCGAAACAGGCAAAACCGTAACCGGTTTCCGCTGTGTGCATTTTGTGGCTGAAAAGCACTTTGCCCGCCACGCTCTTGAACTGGATCCGCACCGGTTCGTCTAACACTTTTGCGGTGAGGGCGGTGTATGCATAACTTCCCACCCCCACAACCAACAGAACAATCGCCAGACCGTAAGCCAGTTGAAGCTGTTTCTTTGATACCATGACCGTTCCTTTCGAGACATTGGCGAAGGTTACCGAAACCAGCGAGCGTAAGAGATCGGCCTACCATAATGCACCTATCCTTGCAAGCCCTTTTTTGCTGCCGTTCGGTCCGGTTTCGTGTCCGAAAGGGATCGACAGTTCCTGAAAGAATGAATACCAGCGGGGTTTTCACGTGGAGGGCTGCCGGCATGCGCCACACAGGTGGCAGGTATCATCGGCAGGGCAGGGTGGAGAAGTACGGCCGCTGAGAGCGCGTTTATACTCGCTTGCCAAAAAGGATTTGTCGATGCCGTTTTCGATGAAATCCCAGGGCAGCAACTCGTCGAGGGGGCGTTGACGCAATACATAGAAATCAGAGTTGAACGGGGTCTGCTTCATGGCCTGCGGCCAATTGCCTCGCAGATGGTGAGCCAGTTGAAGGATTTCTGCCACCCGCCGGTCTGCCCGGGAGAGCAGACACTGAATGTGTGCCCATCGCGGCACGTCGGCGTGCATTCTAACATTGGCGATTTTACGAAGCCCATTTTTTACGGTTTTGATCTTGGCTTTCAGAGTTGCCGGGCTGTCCATTGCGGCCCACTGAAAAGGAGTAAACGGCTTGGGGACGAAGCAGTTGAGGCTGATGGTGATTTCTCCGATACGCCTGCGGGAACGGCTCGCCTGCAGGAAAACGTGCTTTATTTTTTTCACCAGGTCCACGATGGCCTCGACATCCGCGGCCGTTTCCGTGGGTAGGCCGACCATGAAGTAAAGTTTGATGTTGGGGATGCCTTTTTCAACCAGCATCTGCGCCGCCTTCAGCACGTGCTCTTCCGTGATTCCCTTGTTGATCACACGACGCATCCTTTCGCTGCCGGCATCCGGTGCGATGGTGGCGGTTTTAACACCGCTGCGGTGGAGAACGGCCAAAAGCTCCGGGTCGAGCGCGTCTGCTCGCAGGGAGCTGAAGGAAAGATGCAGTCCTTCCTGGAGAGCCTGGGCGCAGAGTTGTTTAATTTCGGGCAGATCCGATACCGCCGCACCCAGCAGGCCGATTTTTTTGGTCAGCGACGACCCCTTGCGAATGGCTTCCCGAAGCTGCCCGGCACTGCGAAAACGCGGCGGGCGGAACACGAATCCAGCGCTGCAGAAGCGACAGCCATGCGGGCAGCCTCGGCCGACTTCCACCAGGTACGTGTCGTCGAAGGTGGTATTCGGGGTTACGATCGTCGAGCAGGTCGAAAAATGAGACAGCTCTTTTGCGAACGTTCGTTCGATGGAAGCGGGGGCATCTTCGAGGGGTTCGAAGGCTGCCAGGGTTCCATCCCGGCGGTAACGCGGGCGGTAGAATGCCGGGACGTATACGCCGGCTACATCTCGGGCGAGGGCGCTCAGAACGCGCTTTTTCTCGACACCAGCTGCAAAACCGTTTTCCTGCAGGCAGTCGAAAAATTGTTGCAGCATGCTTTCGGCTTCGCCGAGCAAAAAGCAGTCGATAAACAAAGACAGCGCTTCGGGGTTGAGCAGGCAGGCGACGCCCCCTGCAATGACCAGGGGGTGGTGTTTTTCGCGGCGGTTCGATTGCAGGGGAAGCCCCGCCCGCTCCAGAATCGTGAGAACATTGGGGTAATCGTTTTCATATGAAACCGAAAATGCGATGATATCGAACCCGGCAAGCGGAGCGCCGGTTTCAATGGTCGTGATTTTTGCGGCATCTTTTTCAACCGGTTCCGGTAAAAAAGCTCTTTCACAGGCGGCATGGTCGAACCGGTTGATCTGCTCATAAACGGTCTGGAAACCAAGGTTCGACATGCCGAGGTGGTACCGGTTGGGGTAGACAAGCGCCACGCGGAATCCACCGCGGGTGATCTTCCGAACGGTACCGGTTTCAGTTGCGAGAAGTTTTTTGCGGGATTGCTCGTGCTGTTTTGCCATATGACCCTGATGGGGCGT
>JAHEIV010000182.1 GCA_024639205.1 Deltaproteobacteria bacterium
CCAGAAAAGCCGACAGGGTGCTTTGAATCTGTTTTTCCCGGATCCGGCGCGGATCGAGCTTCGCCAGCAGCTCTGGGATCGGCGGGTCGTCTGTGCGCACCGGCCGCAGCCGCATCGGCTCGCGTCCGGCGGCAACGGCATCGCTGACGTCGGTGCGATAAAAACCGAGCAGGAACTCCCGGCCGTGTTCACCGTACAGGTTGGCCGCCGTGGTGTGCAAATGCTCCAGAACCTGCCCGTCGGTGAACGTCCGGGAGCAGTTGTAAACCAGGACGCAGCGACGCATTCCCGTCTCCGTTAAAACCGATCGCATAAAGCGGGTGTTGTCCAGGTTGTTATAGGTGGCATTGGTGACGATATAGATTAAAACGTTGCATGCCTCTAAGATTTCCCGCGCGATGTGGCGATTGATGTACCGGTCGCTGGAGCCGGTGTCAAAGTCCGGGGTGTCCATCAGAACCTGGCCTTCGGGCACTAGTGGATGCGCAGCGTACAGCGGCGGACCCGGCTCTTCGAGTTGGTGCGGATCGGATAGCGGCACCGGCAGCTGGCCGAAGGGCTCAAACAGGTTGCGGGCCATGTGTTCGTCCGCAAACACGGACGGGCGGGCGGCCGCCAGAACCCGCCGGGTGCTGCCGGCATCTCCGCGCACCGGAGAAAGGCCAACGCCCAGAAAAGAATTGAAGAACGTCGATTTGCCCGAGTTGGCACCGCCGCACACTGCCACCATCAGCGGCAGGGCGGCGTTGAGCAGCGGCAGGAGCCTGGCGTCCAGGTTTTTCCAGTGATCACCGGTAACCTGTTCGGGGATCTGCAGCCGGTCGATCAATCGCGGCACAGCATCGCGCAGGTTCAGCAGCTCGGTTCTGCATGTATCGAATTCGCTCATCGTCCAGCCGCCTGCTCATTTGTTTGATAAACCGTATTCGGTTTGGCTGAAAAAATCCCGAAAAGAATACGGGTGTTAGGTGACACCCTTATCCTTCAGGGACCGGATTTCTTCCTTCGAATAGCCCAGCTCTGCCAGAACCTCGGCGGTGTGTTCCCCGAAGGCCGCCGGCCGGCTGCGAACGCTGCCCGGCGTGCCGCCGAGCTTGACGGTAACACCCGGCGCGTTCCCACCGCCTTTGGGATCTTGCGCTGTGCGGGCGATGGTTTGCCGCTGGCTAAAATGCGGATCTGCAACGACCTCTTCGACCGTGCGCACCGCCGCCCAGCAAACATCCATGTCATGTAAAAGCTTCTCCCAGACAGCCAGGGTTTTTTGCCGGAAGATCTGTCGCAGCGATTCGATGATCTCGGTGCGGCGGTCTTCGTCGTACTGCAGCTCGCTGTATTGGGGCACCTTTAGAAACTCGCACAGCCGCTGCCAAAAGCGTCTTTCCACGGCACCGATGCTGATGTGCCTGCCATCGGCGGTTTCATACGTGTTGTAGCAGCCGTAGCGGTGCGAAAGCATCGAGTCGCCGCGCGGGGGCACGCAGCCGTCGCGCTGCTGGAAATAGAAGGGAATGGTCAAAAAACCCAGCATCCCGTCGGTCATGGAGATGTCGACGTGCTGGCCGCGGCCGGTCTTTTCCCGGGCCATCAGCGCCAGCAGGATCCCGGTCACCGCCTGCTGGCTGCCGCCGGCGATGTCGGCAACCTGCACCGCGGGTATGCAAGGCGGGCGGTGCGCTTCTCCGATCAGATCGAGCACGCCGGAGTGGGCCATATAATTGATGTCGTGGCCGGAGCGGTCGCGCAGCGGCCCGGTCTGACCATAGCCGGTGATCGAGCAGTATACGATGCGCGGGTTCAGCGCGCAGATCGTGGTGTAATCCACCTGCAGCCGCTTAACCACGCCGGGCCGAAATCCCTCGATGAGCACATCGGCGGCTTTCACCAGCCGGTAAAAGATCTCCCGGCCCTGATCGGTCTTCAGGTTCAGGGTCATGTGCTGCTTGTTGCGCATGACGGCGTCGATGAAAAAGTCGTCGGTTTCAAACCGCCTGTCTTCGACGGCGATGACCCTGGCGCCGTGATCGGCCAGAACCATCGAACAGTAAGGGCCGGGAAGCAGCCGGGAGAGATCGATCACGGTGATGCCGGAAAGTGCTCCTGGATTGTCCATGCGCAAAGTTCCTCTCTACCTGCAGCTGCGGTGGATCAAAACGGTTCAACTGCTGATCTGGCCCTTGCCCCGGCTCCCCCCGCCCGGTGCGCCGGTCCCATGCAAAACGGCACCTTCAAGGGCCAAGGGGCAATGTTGAGAAGAAAATATGAAAAACCACTGCTGCCGGATGGCCCGCTGACATGATCCGTTTGCCGGTTGACTCGGGACTATAGAAAACAAAGGCATCGGTGTCAAACAAGACGGCGGTCATTTGGTGGGCAGCGGGACTGCGAGCAGCCGTCGCCTGCTGATTTCTTTTCAGGGAGCACGCGGTCGCAGTTGCGGTATCCGGAGACCGGAGTTTCAAATCGGAAAATGGTTTATTCGGCCTCGCAAATGGTTTATGGTTGCGCTTTGACTTGCCGGTCGGCGTTTATTCTCATTGGTCCGAGAGCGGAAACGATCAAAGATCTGCCATGAAATCACCCGCACAAACATCATTACCGCCACCGCAGTCATCGACCGGCGTGGCCTGTGCTGTCGGAGCGTACCTGATCTGGGGGCTGAACCCGATTTATTTCAAGGTGCTGCAGGCGATTCCGGCCTTTGAAATTCTCACGCACCGCATGGTCTGGTCGTTTGCCTTTCTGCTGCCGATCGTATTGCTCATGGGCCGCTGGCCGGAATTCAAGAGCGTGGTCACCAACGGCCGGACCCTGCTGATCCTGCTGGTCACAACGGTGCTGGTCTCGGGCAACTGGTTCGTTTATATCTGGGCGATCAACAGCGGCAAAATCCTGCAGACCAGCCTGGGATATTACATCAACCCGTTGATCAATGTTCTGCTGGGCATGGTGCTGCTTCGCGAGCGCCTGCGGCCGGCCCAGGCAGTGGCGGTGTGCCTGGCGGCGATCGGGGTGATTTACATGACGGTGCAGATCGGGGTGTTGCCCTGGATCGCGCTTTTTCTGGCTTTTTCGTTCGGTTTTTATGGTCTGATTCGAAAGGTGGCGCCGGTAAACGCGCTGGTCGGACTGACCGTTGAGACCCTGCTGCTGTCCATCCCGGCGACCGCCTACCTGGTATACCTGAATGTAAACAACAGCGGGGCCTTTCTGCAGGGCGGCCCGCGGGTCGATATGTTGCTGATCTGCTCTGCCCTGGTCACCGCATTGCCGCTGTTGCTGTTTACGACCGGAGCCCGCAAGATACACTTTATTACCATCGGTATTCTGCAATACATTGCCCCGAGCTGCACTTTTCTGCTGGCGTTGTTTATCTACAACGAGCCCTTCCGCCGCGCACAGCTGCTGACCTTCGCCCTGATATGGCTGGCGCTGGCAATTTTCACCATCGACATGGTCGTCCACCACCGGCGATACAACCGGCGGGTTTCGCAGTAATTCTGCGCGGAGGTTCCCGGCAGCGCCGCTCGGCGCTGCATCAGCAAAGACCGCACAGCCAGGCGAAGCAGGATCGGCGGTTGATCGAATTACGGACGGTAAAGCTCCGGGCGCCGGTTCGGGAGAAAATAGCGCATGCGATGGTCCCGGACATGCCGGAGCTCTGCCGCTTTCAGATCTGCTACCAGCAGGGCCTCGTCTGCACCCGCCGCCCGGGCGATGATTTGTCCGGACGGCCCGACCACCACGGCCAGGCCCGGAAACTGCAAGCCCTTGCCGTTGCTGCCGGTCTGGTTGCAGGCGGCCACAAAAAGACCGTTGTCGAAAGCCCTTGCGGTTAGATGCCGGGTCCAGGAATTGAACTTTTCATCGGGGGTGCCCCGGGGAGAGGCGTGCGGCATAAAGATCAGGTCGGCACCCTCTAAAGCCATGCGGGTGGAAAGCTCCGGGAAGTGGGCATCGTAGCAAAGCTGAATGCCGAAACGGACACCGGCTGCGCTGAACAGGGGCACGCGGCCCCCGGCTGAATAAACTCCGTGCTCCGGAGGGGCGATGTGCAGCTTGCGGTATGAGCCGGCCAGTCCTTTCGGCGTTACCACCAGGTGGGCGGCATACACGCGGCCGGCATCATCCTTTTCCACCAGGCCGGCCAGGATGACCATCTCCTGCCGGCGGGCGATTTGCTGCAGGAAATCGGTAGCGGGGCCCGGCACGCCTTCGGCCGTGTCAGCGGCCGCTGCACGCGTGGTATACCCGCTGATGCAAAGCTCCGGGAAACAGACGATCTGCGCGCCCTGTTTGCCGGCCTGCCGGGTCCAGTGCTCGACCCGCTCGGTGTTCTTCGGGTTGCGGCCCACCGGGCAATTCATCATCACCAGCGCGATACGGACGTTTTTCATGGTCGTTAGACGGCGTTTCTCAGTTTCCGATTTCGGTTTTTGGTCGACACTAAATTTAATTTCCGATTATTGATGAGAAGTTTTTTCGATGGGCAAGGCCGCACAAGGGTTTTTGCCGAGGCCTACTGACAGTACGTCGCAGGCATATAACCCGCAGAACAGGCGAGAACGAAGCCCATCGGAAAAAGGGCCATCTAGAAACGGGAATTAGACTTCGAATTGGGCTTTGATCTTAAACACCTTTGTCGCCGGCAGGTTCAATATTTGGGTGATGCCGGTCTCTTTGGAAATCCGTCGCAGGTTCGCCTCGATCTCGTCCATGCTCGGTGCGATGAAGGTAAACCAGATATTGAACTGATGGTCCCGCTGGTAGTTGTGGGTCACGCCCCGAAACCGGTTGACGGTTTCAGCGAAATGATCGACTTTTTCCGCCGGAACCCGGGCGGCACAGAGCGTGCTGACGAAGCCGACTTTTTCCGGAACGAAGTTTCCACCGATTCTGCGGATAATGTCGTTTTTTTTCATCCGGGCAATGCGCCGGATGACCTCGTCTTCGGCCAGACCGATTTCTTCGGCAATGGCCCCGTATGGCCGTGAGGTGATGGGAAACTTCGATTGGATCCGGTTCAGGATCAAACGGTCGGTCTCGTCCAGCTTCATGAGTCGATTCCCCGGGTGACTTTCATTCGATGAATTTCTGCTCGCTCAGCCGCAAGTGGATTTTGCGGGTCCGCGGCCCGTCAAATTCGCAGAAAAAAATTCCCTGCCATGTGCCCAGCACCAGTCGGCCTTTGTCGACTGCGATGATCTCCGAGGCACCCACCAGGGTGGATTTGATGTGGGCCGGCGAATTGCCCTCCAGGTGGCGGTAGCCGGCTTTCCACGGAACGACATCGTTTAGAACCATCAAAATGTCGGCCCTGACGCTCGGATCGGCGCTCTCGTTGATGGTCACCGCGGCGGTGGTGTGGGGGACATACAGCAGGCACCACCCGTCCTGCATGCCGGAGGCGCTGACGGCCTGTTCCACCTCGGAGGTAATGTCTATAAACTGGGTGGTGGAATTGGTTTTGACGGTGAGAATCATCGGTTCGCCTCCCCTGCCTTACTGGTTCTTGCATCGTTGCGCCGGCCACGAATTTTGATAAAATCCGCAACGCAATGCTGTATCGCCCGCCCGCCGATAAAAAAGGCCCTGCCGCCAGTGGCAGGGCCTTTTCGTTAAAATCGTTGCGAGCGCTCGCGGCTATGCTGGTTTACACGCAGCCGGTCGGTTTGGGAAGACCGGCCATCTTGCAGGCTCCCTTGCCCGGTCCAGACGGAAACAGTTCATAAATGTGCTTCAGTTTGAAGCCGGTGACTTTGGAAAGCACGCGGACCATCGGGGCGATCCCGTTTTTCTCATAGTACTCCTGGAGAACCTGAATCACTTTGTTGTGCTCTTCGGTCAGCTCATCGATACCTTCCTGCTGCTTGACCCACTGGACCCATTCCTGGCTCCAGTTGTCGTAAGAATCGATGAAACCGTCCTCGTCAACCGTAAACGTCTTTCCCATGTACTCAACACTTGGCATACGAAAACCCTCCTTTACAATATATTATCCCTATGGCGTGACGCCTTATGGCTCATTGGATCGTTCAAAGGTGCTTTTTTAACGTATTGCATCAATGATGTCAATACGAAAAATGCTTTTTTGAGAGCCGGCTGCAGTGGTGGCAAATTCGCGTCAATACTCGCGCGGCGTGTGGTTGAGCTGGGCCAGGCTGAACACCGGCCCGTCCTTGCAAACCAGCTCTTTGCCGATGTTGCAGCGGCCGCACATCCCGATGCCGCACTTCATCCGGTTCTCAAGGGACATAATGATCTGATCGTTCGGGTATCCAAGGGTTTCCAGTACCGGCAGCGTGAATTT
>JAHEIV010000183.1 GCA_024639205.1 Deltaproteobacteria bacterium
GATCCAGATCCACCCGGGAATCGACCACGGGAAAGAAACGCCGCGTTTGTCGCTGGTCCAGCAACATGTGGGGGCGAAAATCGCGCACACGGATGGTCGCGAAACCGTTGAGACTGCCCGGAAACACCTGTGCCGCAATGGTAACTTTCCGACCCAGGTTGGAGGTGCAAGTCAGCTTTATACGCAGCTTTTCCAGCGTGCGCTGAATGCGGGCGTTGAGGGTCTGAAATGTGATTGGCGAACCGGCTGCGGGATAAACGGAGAGTTGACCGTTTTTGATCCGTACCCGGAATCCGGGAGCTTGAAATGCGGGTATGGCCAGCAGGGATGCTACCACTGTACGGACGGTTTCGGCGGAGAGCGAAGTCGGCCTTTTTCCAGCCTTTTCGGCACCGTTGGACGAGTGATAGGTGAAGCGCGGATTTTCGACCTGCAGGGCGGCAAGTCGTATTTGCCCTTTTAGCAACGGCAGGATTTTCGGATATACGCGCAGGGCGCTCAACGTGCATTTGAAATCGCCGCGCATCGACAGCGTTACCTGGGCAAAGGTTACCGTCGGGCGGGGAAGATACAGGATTTCCACGCGGCTGTAGGTGAGTTGACTTCCGGTTTCTTTTGATACCGTATCGAGGATCCCCTGTTTGACCGCCTCGAAGTTGACCAGCTGCGGCAGCAACAATAAAGCCAGCAGAACCAGAACAAACAACCCCGCGGTCAATCCAGCGGTCCAGGCGAATACTTTTGTCATCCAACGCATCGCTACCCCATGGTTTTCATGCGGCATTTTTTGCCAGGGCGAAACATACGCATGAAAAATAAGGGCTCAAGACCGGCCGCATGTTTTATTCGATTCACCATTGATAGAATGTGGCATCGCGCGGACCATATGTGGGTCAGGGCTTGCCGGCCTTCTGAATTTCGCTGTGAATGATCGACATCTTTCGAATCCACGGAGACATGCTGCGGATCTGTGTCGGCAACCCGGCAATGGCCCCCCGGGCCTCGTCTACGCTCGGATAGCTGCCGTAAACCAGCGGAAACCACACGCGCCCCTTGAATCGGCTGCGGTAATAGGCTGCATGACCGCTGCGATTGAGCTGGTGTTCGTTGACAAACGCTAATAGGGATCGCTCGCTGCGGACACCAAGGATCTGGATGGTATAGTCGGATGGTTTTTGCGCCAGCAGCCACTGCTCACGGCGAATTTGGCCCGGCCGGCCCATTACCGGCTGCTCCGGAGCTGTGGAGGCGACCGGTGGGGGCTTGGTCAAGCCGCTGTCGGGCGCGGACCGCTGCTGTGCGTTGCCCGCTGCCGCCGGTTCAGCCGGTTGCAGGCGGGCAGGTCGCGGTTTTGCACCGGGTGAGATGGATGCGATGTCCGCCCGGCGCTGCAGCTGCCGGTCCGCGTTTTGAATCTTCACCCGGACCATCTGTCGCCGTGTTGACGGTTTGGAATCGGCGCTGCGACCGATCTCTCCGGACAACCAAAGAAAACCTGCGAAAATCACGGCCGCAGCGATCGCTGCAGTCCAGCCGACAATTCTCAGAAGGCGATGTCGTTTGCGCCGGGAATTTCCCTGAGCGAGATTGCCGGGGGCTCCTTTTTTAGCCCACCAACGGGAGGCCGCCTCGTTTATTCGTCCGGGCACTCCAGCGGTGTTGCGGTAAATGGTTTTGAGCATGGTGGCAGTCAACGGGTTTTTTCCGTTGAATCCCGCAACGGCCAACCGGTGGCGAATATATGCGGCAGCTTCCTGCTTGGTGATGGTTGGCAGATAGATTCTGTTCATTGCGGTTTCATCGGTCAAATCGTCGGATACGGCGTCAAAATTTTCGCTTATCCGCGGTTCCCCGAACAACACCATGCGCTTGTACTTGCGGGCAGGATCCGTTGCAAGTGTGTTTCGAACCAGTTTGCGCAGCTCCTTTCGTGAAAGCAGGTGGGCATCATCCATCAGGATAACCGTCGCACCGGGGTCTTGAAGCAGAAATGCGGCAGGGTTGCCGCTTTTCTTCAGCCGGGCCAGTCTGCTTACGGCCATGCTGGCAGCGGTTTGAACGCGAACCGGTTTCCAGGGCTTGTCCGTGGTGGCCAAAATTCGCTGCAGCATCGTGGTTTTCCCACTTCCCGCTTCCCCGATCACTACGATTAGAGCGTCAGCGCCTTGGAGGAGCCGGCGCAAAATGGCAAGGCGCTGCTCAAACGCTTCGAACGCGTAGTAAAATCGTTCGTCCGGCTCCGGGCCGAAAGGGTCTATGTGAATCCGGGAAATGGTTTTGTGGTGGCTGTTGGATCTCTTCATTTTTGATGAGTATACCCCAGAATTCAATTTCAATTCAAGGTGCGAGGCCGGCTGCCGAAACGCAATGAAAAGCGGATGAATCGGTAGGCCCCGACGTTCGATTCGGGGCGGCGAACCAGAAAAGGATTGCACAAGCCATAGTTTTGTTTACATTGGTTTAAGGGTATAATACCTGAGTCTTGCATGAAAATTGATGAGAATATAGTATACGCGCTCCCCACAACAGGTGGAGTGAATCAAAATGCAAGCTTGTATCGCCAGATGGTACAGGGATAAAATGCGATATTATCTCATCGATTTTCACCCCATCGGGGCAAGCCGGAGGCGTTCCTGAGCTGCGTTATGAAGGGCTTGCAATAGACTAACTACGGCTGCGCCCTTCAGTGCCTTGCTGATGAACGCCTCCAACTCGTGCAAATCTCAGGTGTCACCTGAGTCTTGCATAAAAACCGAAGAGGATGTGAACCGATCCTTCACGACAGCGAGCGGGCTCACTCAATCAGGGAGAGGTTATTGCCTGAGAGACAAAAGGGGCTGCCCTGCAGGACGCACCCCTTGAACACTGGAGCCGACGGGCGGATTCGAACCGCCTACCTGCTGATTACGAATCAGCTGCTCTACCAGCTGAGCTACGCCGGCTGTCGGTAACAGCACACCTAATTACTGCGTTTATGGACCAAAATCAAGCGAAAACAGTTTTTAAATCCCTGGCGGATCAGCTGGATCACGCACGAGGCCGGGTTGACTGCTCCGGGTTGTCGGAGGCTGCGGCGGCATACTTTATTTCAAGAATCCACCGTACGACGTCGTTTTCACTTCTGGTGGTGGTGCCCGATGCGAAAACTGGTGCTGCGTTGCGCAATGACCTGCGTTTTTTTCTACCGGAAGCAGAGTCCAGGTTGCTCGAATTTCCCGCTTACAACATCTTACCCTACAAATCGATGGCCTACCATAACGAGACGACGGCCAAACGAGTCGGGACATTATACCGGATGATGACCGCTGAAAACCGCCTGGTGACGGTTTTGCCGGTTGAGGCACTGCTGCAAAAGGTCATTCCCCGGTCTGCTTTGGACGACTACGCAGAATTGATCATGGCCGGTGAGGATTGCGAGCGGGACCCGCTCATTGAGAAGCTGCTCTGGGGCGGATATTCACAAACCGCCGTGGTAGAGGAGCCGGGGGATTACTCCGTGCGAGGCGGACTCATCGACGTGTTTTCTCCATTGTACGACGATCCCTTGCGAATTGAGTTTTTTGGTGATGTGGTGGAGTCGATTCATTTTTTCTCCGCTACCAGTCAGCGGCGGATGCAGCCTGTTGCCGAGGCTATTTTACTGCCCGCCCGGGAGGTGGTCCTCCAACCGGCGGGACGCAGCGAGCTGGTCAACAACGTTCGACAGCAGGCCACCGCCCAGCAGCTGCCTGTCAAAATATTGCGCGAGCTCGTCGAGCATATTAAAACCGACGGCTTTTTTCCGGGTATCGACAGCCTTCTCCCACTGGTTTACAGCAAACTGGGTTCCACCTTCGACTACCTGCCGAAAGCAACCCTGGTCGTCACTGTCGATCCGGCTGCCGGTGAGCAGCATGCTGAAAATATTGAAATGCAAATACGCAACGAATACCTTCAGGCTCGCGAAAGCAACCGGCTCTGCGTAGAACCCGATCGGGCATACTTCTCCTGGCTGCAGATCCGGCAGCTGATGGGAGAATACAAGCAGTTGAATTTGCGGCCGCTGCCCGTTTTACAGCAACCACCGGAGAACAACGCCGCCGGCGCTGCAGTGCGCTTCGATGTGCGTGACAACACCGGGCTTCGATCCGAGCTGCGGAGCCTGCGTTCCGGAGAGCAGCCGTTGAAGCCGCTTGTGAAATGGGTAACCGGTCACCGCGAGTCCGGCCTCAAAGTCGTGCTGGTTTCCCGTTCGGAATCCAGGGCGAAACGCTTGCGGTCACTTTTGGTTCCTTATGCACTGCAGCCCCGGTTAACTGCAGACTTCGAAGGCATTGCCCATCAAAACGGCACCGTGCCGCTGATCGTTTCGGGCCGGCTATCTACCGGCTTCGTGTGGCCGCAGGCATCCGTGGCGTTTATCACCGAGGAGGAAATATTCGGTTCACGGTTTTATCGTCCCCGGCGCCCGAAACCAACAGCCGTCTCGGAGCTGATCGCCGTCGAAGATCTGAAAACCGGAGACCATGTGGTTCACTTCGAGCATGGTATCGGGCAATACGGTGGGCTCGTGAAGCTCAGACTCGACGCCACCACCAATGACTTTTTGCTGATCAACTACCGCGACGCTGATCGGCTTTACCTGCCGGTGGAGCGAATGAACACCGTTCAGAAATACATGGGTGTCGACGGCGTGTCTCCGGTTCTCGATAAGATGGGCGGCCGGTCCTGGAGTCGGGTGAAAGCCAGGGTCAGGAAATCGGCCGAGAAGATAGCCGGTGAACTGTTGAAGCTGTATGCGGCCCGCAGGGTAGCGCAGGGATGCGAATTCGATCCGGTGGACGATGAACTCAAAAGGTTCGAAACCGGTTTCACCTACGAGGAGACAGCGGACCAGCGCAAAGCCATCCATGACGTACTGGCGGATATGGCCCATCAGACACCCATGGACCGACTGATCTGCGGGGATGTCGGCTACGGCAAAACCGAGGTCGCCTTGCGTGCATCCTTCGTTGCCGTGCACAACGGCAAGCAGGTGGCAGTCCTCGTACCGACAACGGTTTTGGCTGAACAGCACTATTTAACCTTCGCCGACCGATTCGAGCAGTTCCCTGTGCGCATCGCCCGCCTGAGCCGCTTTCGTCCCGCGACTGAGCAGCGTCGAATTGTAAAGGAAATGCGTGAGGGTAAGATCGATATCATTATCGGCACCCACCGGCTGCTGTCCACGGATGTTGCGTTCAAAGACCTCGGACTGCTCATCTTAGACGAGGAACAGCGCTTTGGCGTTAAACACAAGGAAAAATTGAAAGCGCTGCGTAAATCCGTGGACGTGTTGACACTGACGGCAACACCGATTCCGCGCACGCTGCACTTGTCATTAATGGGCATCCGGGATATCAGCGTCATTTCGACACCGCCAGAATACCGCCAGTCGATCATCACTTATGTGAGTGCATTCGATGAATCGATCGTTGCAGGGGCTGTTCGCAAAGAACTTGCCCGGCACGGGCAGATCTTTTTTATCCACAACCGCATCGAAACCATCGAAAACATGGCCCGCACACTCCAGCAGTTGGTTCCGGAGGTGCGGATGGACACCGCCCATGGCCGTATGCCCGAGGATCGTCTGGAGAAGGCTATGCTGCGGTTTCTGGATAAGGAAATCGACATGCTCGTGTGCACCACCATCGTTGAGTCGGGCCTCGACATTCCTTCCGCCAACACCATCCTGGTCAATCGGGCCGACCGGTTCGGTCTGGCCCAGATGTATCAGCTGCGCGGTCGAGTAGGACGCTCGGATGAACAGGCCTATGCTTACCTGTTTATTCCGCATGAGTCCATTTTAAGCAAACAGGCGCAAAAACGTCTGAAGGTGCTGATGGAACACAGCGACCTGGGTTCCGGGTTTCAAATCGCCATGAGTGACCTGCAGATCAGAGGCGGAGGGACCATACTGGGGGCTTCGCAGTCAGGTCACATCGCCGCCGTCGGCTACGAGCTGTTTTTACAGCTCATGGAAAATGCAATTGCAGAGCTAAAGGGCGAGCCGGTGCGCGAGACCCTCTCTCCAGAGGTCAATATTCAGCTGTCGGCCTTTATTCCCGAAACCTATATCCCGGACATCGATCAGCGCCTGAGTGCTTATCGCCGCCTGGCGAGGATGACCGAACCGGATGAAATAGCTGCGTTCAAATCCGAATGCCTGGACCGATATGGTGCCGTGCCCGAAGAAGTCGCAAACTTGTTGCTGAAAATCATGCTGAAGGTGATGGCCATCAAGGCCGGTGTCAAACGCCTGGATCTGAACGGATCCCTGCT
>JAHEIV010000184.1 GCA_024639205.1 Deltaproteobacteria bacterium
CGATCTGACCCACATCCAACCCGCTGTTGTCGGCGTACAGCGGCATAAAGGAGAAGAACATCCCGGCAATGACGCAGGCACCAAAGGTAATGGCCCAGCAGCTGACCAGGGCTCGATTGGTGACGATGGCTGCCAGGTTCGCCCGCCAGTGGCCTGTATTCTCACGAACAGCGGCTGCAGGCCTGGTAGCCGGCAGAAAACGCCGAATCGTCCACAAATTCACGGCAACGACCGCGGCGCCAATCAGAAAAACCGGCCGCAGGCCCAACCACTTTGCCAGAATCCCACCCGCTGCGGGCCCCATGCCCAGACCGCAGAAAAGGGCAGTGGTGTACCAACCGTATGCACGGCCGAGATGAGATACCGGTGATATCTCCGCCACCCAGGACATCATGGTCGGACCGAAAGCCGCAATGCCCGCGCCCAACAGCAAATAGAGCCCGGTCAGCTGCAGGTAGGATCGGCCGAAGTAAAGCAGGAGCGTGCCCGCAAAGAGAATGATCGCCCCGGTTGCAACAAGACCTCTGCGACCGAGCCGATCCGAAAGCATCCCCGATGGCAGAGACAAAAGCCCGGCCATCAGGTAGAAGGCGGCGTTGATCACACCGATCTGCGCCGTGGTGATACCCAATCCAATCGCGCGCAAGGGCACCACGGGCAGTCGCATGGATACGGCGAAGTAACACCCGAAGGTGATCAGGCTGACAATAGAGAGCATGGTGACAAAGGATCGACCGTTGTCTCGAACATCATCGGAGTGCATGAAGAATAGCCTGCATGGGATCGTTTCGGGAAAAGCCTCTGTTGGAATCGATAAAACCGGCGCATCTTACCGGACATGAATCGATTCTTCAACAGGGAAAAGATCACCGGACTATCGGCCACTTTCAGACTGCCGGTCTGGGGAAAAACCATCTGCCGTGATGTCGAGACTTGACAGATCGAGAAAAATTCTCTAAATATGAGCATATTCTCATAATATGGGTTCCGGTAGAGGCCGGGCCGGCGTTTGAACACAAAGACACCAGCAAGAAAGGAAGGTTACAATGAAAAAAGTGGCAGTCATCGGTTGCGGTGCATACATGGACAACGGCTACGGATGTCCGGGCGAGTGGCGTTGCCTGAAAGCGGCCTCGCTGGGAGAGGGAAATTTCGATGAAAGCTCCCAGGTGGTATCTTTCCTCAAGTGCGAATGCCCCGGCCGGTCGCTGGTTCCCAACATGGGCATGGCCATGAAGCTGTCGGAAATCAAACCCGAAAAAATCTACCTGAGCTCTTGTCTGGTGAACGCCAAGCCCGGTTGCCCGTATTCGAGTGCCGCCGAGATGGCAACCATCCTCGCGGACAAGTTCGGCGTCGAGGTGGTAAAAGGCACTCACGACTATCACTAGACAAACCGTGCGGACAAGTTTCATACCGCCGGCCATCGCCCCCGGGCGATCTGCTCGCTTATTCGCAAGGCCTCGTCCTGTGCGGCGGTAGCCGGCCTTCAAAAAGGGCAATCCAGCCTCTGAAAGCATGCTTTGAATGCGTGACCCGACTTGAGAAAATCTCGGAATAAAGAAGGTTTTATGTCCAACATTTTGGCCTTTCCTGCTTTGAGATCCTGCGTACATGCCGCCCGGACAAACCTCACAGCGCTCCGTGTTTCGGTGTAAAAACAATGTTCGATTCAAGCCACATGGATATTCCGAATCTATAGCGATTCGTCTTTCACCGCACGGTCGACATCGACTCCTGGTATGGTATGGAAAATCGGTGACAAAGCGGATTATCGATGCATACAGAGTCGAAATCGATGGTTGCCAGCGCGGTGCCCATCATGCTACATTGTGGCATTTTATTGGCAACCATGAGATCATCAGGAGAGAAAAAATGCCGCAAGAACCGATTGTAACCCGGCGAGATTTTCTGAAAGCTGCCGGCGCCGCCACCGTGGGTTCCATCATATCCCCCCTGAATCCGGCAATCGCCGCTGTCGAGCCGACTCGGGTTCCCACCCGCCCATTCGGCACCACCGGGATCGACGTTCCGATACTGTCATTTGGCGGCAGCCTGCACCTGCCGCAACTGATGCTGCGGCAAGCCGTCAACTGGGGCGTCACTTACTGGGATACCGCCAACTCCTACATGGGTGGAAACAGCGAACAGCGGATCGGCAAATACCTTTCCGCTTTTCCCCAGGACCGCCGGAAGATCTTTCTGGTCACCAAATCCCATGCCTGGAGCACCGACGGGATGAGCGCCGATCTGGAAGAATCCCTTGATCGGATGAACACCGAGTATGTCGATCTTTTCTTTGTCCACAGTGTCAGCAGCATCGATGAAATGGATGAGGATAAACGCCGCTGGGGTGAAAAGAAAAAATCGGAAGGTAAAATAAGGCTGTTCGGATTCAGCACCCACAGCAACATGGAGGAATGTCTGCTGGATGCATCGGCTCTGGGCTGGATCGACGCCATCATGATGACATACAACTTCCGCCTGATGCACACCGACGATATGCGCAGGGCAGTGGACGCCTGCACGGAAGCCGGTATCGGGCTGACGGCCATGAAGACCCAGGGCGGCGGCTCTTTTCGCAGCGCAGGGGACCAAGAGCGGCAATGGGCCGATCGATTGTCAGCGAAAGGATTCACCGCCGGTCAGACCAAGCTCAAGGCTGTGTGGGAAAACCGTCAAATTGCCAGCATCTGCTCGGAAATGCCGAACATGAACCTGCTGTTGGAAAATGTCTCCGCTGCATTGAATCGCTCCCGGCTTTCGAACGATGATCGGCAACACCTCGAGCGTCACGCCCGGTTGACCCGCTCGAGCTACTGCACCGGATGCGCGCGGATCTGCGAATCGGCAATGATCGCCCGGGTGCCCATCAGCGATGCCATGCGCTTTTTGATGTACGGGCGAAGCTACGGTGACTGGCGCCGGGCTGCGCATCATTTTCAATCGATCCCGGAAAATATGCGCCTCAAAATGGCCGAGCTGGACTATTCCCGCGCCGAACAAGCGTGCCCGCAGCAGATGGCCATCGGCAGTCTCATCCGGGAGGGTCTGACCGAATTCACCTAAAACTTGTCGGATGCTTGGAGATGACCACAACATGTTGGACGCCGGCGACCTTGCCCGGCCGGCCGTAATCGGCTCGAGGACCGCTGGAGGAAGAGCACGGTCGGATTCACCACGGATTCGGCTGTCGATCCCTGAAGAAACCGCCGGTGGGACCGCCATCGGGCAAGGTGGCCAGCCAGACCGGGGTGTCGGCGCCCTGCGCGGGAGTCAGCGGTGCCTGGTCGCCGCCCATATCGGTGCGCACCCACCCCGGGCAGGCCGAATTGACCAGGATGTTGGTGCCGCGCAATTCCCTGACCAACTGCACCGTAATACCGTTCAGCAGGGTCTTGGAGAGGCGATAGGCGGGTACGGGTACCGAAGCGTATGGGCTGTCCGGATTGGCGCTGTCGGTTAAAGAGCCCAGGGTGCTGGCCATGTTCACGATGCGCCCGTAACCGTTGGACTTCATCAGCGGCACACCGGCCTGTGCCAGCAAAAGGGGCCCGAGGACATTGGTCTCCAGGGTGCGGTGCAAAACGGCTGGATCGAGTGCGAGGATGTCGGACTGCGTGTCGATCATGATCCCGGCATTGTTCACCAGGATATCGAGTCGTTTGTAGTCGTTGTTGATTTTCCCGACAGCCGCTTTTATCGATGCCGGTCGGGTCACATCGATCACAAGGAAATGAGCGTCGCGTCCGTCTGACTGCAGCTGTTTGGCAGCCGCGGCTCCTCTTTCCGGATCTCTGACGCCCATCAAAACGGTGATGTTCTGCTGAGCCAGTTGACGGGCTATTTCAAACCCGATTCCCTTGTTGGCTCCGGTGACCAGCGCCACTTTTTTCTCTGTAGATGTCATTATCGGATTCCTCCTTGATCCTGTGGGTTACGACATAATCTAATCGCAGAAAAAGCCCTGTCAAACCGACAAACTCTTTGCATCGCCCCCGGACAATGATTACCTTTTCCGGTAATGGATTTCATTTTGTCAGTCTGTTTTCGTGACATCGCCAACGGATAACCAGCGCATGCCCATACCTGTCAAAAATGCCATTGTTGCAGCCATTGCGCCCCGTGGGGTTCGCCGCATGGCCTGCACGTTGATGATGCTTTGCTTTCTGGCCGTATCGGCCGACAGCTCCCGAGCGGAATCGATGGAGGTTCAATGCCGCCCCACAGCGCCGGACTCGCTCGGACCTTTCTACAAACCCGGCGCCCCGGAAAGAGAAAGCGTGGGCAGCGGATATCTGCTGACAGGGGTGGTTCTTTCCGCGCAAACCTGCCTTCCAATCCCGGGCGCCCGGGTCGAGTTCTGGATGAACGGTCCGAACGGAGAATATGACGACGCCTTCCGGGCAACCGTATTTTCGAAACAAGACGGTGCCTACCGCTTCGAAAGCCACCATCCAAAGGATTATTTCGGACGCCCGCCGCACATCCACATTCGCGTCAGCGCCGACGGGTTCAACACGCTGGTCACCCAGCACTACCCATCCGTGCAAACCTCGCAGGGCGACCTCGACCTGGTCGTGTTGCCGCAGCCATAACCGCTCCGTACAGAGGCTGTTGGGAATTGGCGATCCGGTCGTTTTCCAATCTCTATATCGCCACTTGCCCGCTACTTTTGCGCTTTTCGAAGCATCTGTTACATGGTAGGGTGCGTTTTCACCAATTGACGAATCTCCTCGCCGTTTTTGCGGGAAAATGGTAATGAAACCGCTCAAAGATATAGACTCCTCTCACCGGTCACTGCTCTTAAAGGCGTTTTGCATCTGCTTTCCGCTGTTGGCCCTGCTGGGCTATTCCTGGCTCGGCACAAAGGGAATATGGATCGCAGCGGCGGTGTGCGTTTTTGTGGCGTTCGGCGCGGTGGCCCTGGCCGGCAGGATCGGCGGAGCGGCCGGAGGATTGTATGGCGGTCGCAGGCCCAACTGGAATGTAGCGGAACAGTACGCGGCCGATTTGAGCCGGGCGAGGGTTCAAAAAATGACCAGGAACTATATCGAGGCCCTGCACACCATCGAGTCCATTCTGAATGAGCAGCCGGGTCTCAATGAAGCATGGCTGTTAAAGGCACAGGTTCTTGCAGAGGGATTTGGTCACAAGCTCGAAGCAAAAAACTGCCTGGTGAGAATATTTCAGACCGAGCCGAAACACACCCAGCTGTACCAGTGGAGCGCCACCCTGTATAAGGAATTCATCGGCGCCGGTAAAAAAGATTCGTAACAGCCGTATAAACCGTTGACAAAATCCAGTCAGAGCGCTTTTGGTCATGCGATACGATCTGCACACCCACACGGCCGAGTATTCCCCTTGCAGCGCGATTGGTGCCGTCGAACTGTGCCGTCTGGCCACGGTGCTGGGCATTGACGGCATTGCCCTGACCGAGCACGATCTGTGGCGGCCGCAAGGTGAGCTCACCGAACTGCGGGAGCGACACCCCGAGCTGACCATCTTCGACGGGATGGAGCGCTCGTGCCGGGAAGGTCACTTTCTGGTGTTTCTGCCCGAAGGCGCCGACCGGGACCACTCGCTGCCGCCTGCCAATATCCACGACCTTTCCCCCTGGACACATTCCAGGGGCGGCATCCTGATCTGGGCCCACCCGTTTCGCTTCGAAAGCCCACGGTTCCCCTCCTGGTTGGGTGATGTATCCGTCGACGGGATCGAGGTGCTCAGCAGCAATATGGACGTGCGATCGGGGGAGCTGGCCGAAACGGCCGCAAATGAATATAATCTGGCTGTTTTCACCAACAGCGACGCCCACGATGCCGACACCCTGGGTCGCTATTGGAACCAATTCGATGCCGACCTGCAATCGGTGGATCAGCTGATCGAAACCGTAAAAATTGGAATCCGTTTTCAGAACAGCTGAGGATGGCGGTCAAAGGGATGAACTGCTTACCTCATCGCTCGGACCGAAGTTTAAAACCACCCGGAAAGGAAAGGCTCACATGAGAGCGGGCAAAATACTCTTTTTTGTTCAGTTGATGGCACTTATCGCTTTTTTTCTGCAACCCGGCGCAGTCGGTTGGGCCCGGGCCGAACCGCTAACCGCTTTCGTGCATGTGAACCTTGTCCCGATGACAAAAGAGGTTGTTTTGCAGAATCAAACGGTCCTGGTTCAGGGAAAACAGATCGTCGCCATCGGTCCCTCCGACCGGATCGCTGCTCCTGCCGGTGCCCGGATCATCGAAGGGACCGATGCCTTTCTG
>JAHEIV010000185.1 GCA_024639205.1 Deltaproteobacteria bacterium
GCAGCTCAGAATTGTTTCGACTTCGACCGCAGGTTCTGTGTTGGAGGGGCGAAACAGGTGCTGATTCCGGTGGCCACCGAATTTTATTCGACAGCAGGCCATGCCGGGGAGTGGTTCAGTTTCGAAAGGAAGGAGTCGTAGATGCAGCAGGGTCAACGGTTATTTACCATCATTGCGGTATTGTGCGCTGCGCTTGTCCTGCAGCTGGTCCTGGTTTTTGCAGACAGCAAAGACACGCCGGCCAGAACCGCCGACGGTTTTGCAACTGCCTACTTTAATCTCAGCCCGTCCATGGCCGATTACCTGTGCAACGAATTCGTTGCGCAAGGAGATGAGAACCGGGTTCAGAACTACATCAATCAGGTTGCCGATGAAGCGCGACAATCTGGATTTGAGTTGAATTACATGCGGATGCGCCTGTTTTCCGTTCATACGGAAATCGTTTCCGCAAGCGAATCCGAGGCTGAGGTTCGAATCACCGCAAAGGCAAGACGCAACATCAACCCGGTGTTCACGCTCATTGCCAAACTGTTTGATATCGGAGAGACCCATCCGATAGACGAAACCCTGAAATTGATCAAGGAAGACGGCAAGTGGAAAGTTTGCGGCCAAGCCTTTTCGCTGGCTGTCTGATGCCTGCTGCCGGCCGTTGATGAATCGGTAAAAATTCCGGCAGCGGTTGGATCAACAAAATGAAACGAGGCCGACGACGTTTTGAAGTCTCGGCCTCGTTTGTGTTGCGAACCCATACCTATGAGGCCCGTCTACGCCAGCTTGCGCAAGCGCGCCCGGCGCATCGTCTCCCGATTTCCCCCGCCTGATTTTTACGTCGACTGCGCTGCAGCCGTCCGGCAGTCTCGGCATATTTTCGAAACCGAGCCGGTGCTGCAGCAGCTTCGGGGTCATCTCGCCAGAGAACTCGATGACGATTACGGACACGGCCTTCGCCATGCAGTCCGTGTGGCGCTGGATGCCGGGACCCTTATGCTGGTCGAGTGCAGCGATTCCGATGCCTCTGCAGTCCTTATCAATAGACAGGTCGTCGTTGTCCAAAGCGCCGGTCTGATGCATGACATCCGGCGAAAACATCCGGAGCATTCCGTGCAGGGAGCGATGGTCGCCGGCAAGTTGCTGGCCGGCTACTCGTTTTCCCGGGAGGAGGTCGACGATATTTGCATCGCCATTCGCTGTCATGAGGCTTTCAAGGCAAGTCTCCCATCCGGTAGTCCCGCCACTGTCCTGGTGTCCGACTGTCTGTATGATGCCGACAAATTCCGCTGGGGGCCGGACAATTTCAGTGACACCCTCTGGGACATGTTGCGGTATACCAATCCTGAATTTGCAGCGTTCGTTTCGCGCTATCCGAGTGGAATGCAGCGCCTGGAAAAGATCAAGGATTCCTTTCGAACCGGCACCGGTCGAAAATACGGTCCGCAATTCATCGAGTTCGGCCTGTCCATCGGCAAAGAGCTCCTCGAGGTCATACACCAGGAGCACGGTCATCTTCTATGACCGCATCGAGTAAAAATAATAATCCGGCCATGCCTTGAGGGAATGACACCGGATCTGATACAATAACTGTAATGGTAACTGTGAGACGAATCTTATGAAAATTCCACCGTATGGCAGACTGATAGGTGCTTTTGCAGCTCTGATGGTTCTTGGCTGGCTGTCTGCGGTGTCAGCCGACAGTCGGCCCAAGGCTTTTGCTCCGGGTGAGAAGCTGACATTCAACCTGAAGTGGGGCTTTATCCCGGCCGGACAAGCGGTTCTCGAGGTGCGATCCATGACGGTGATCAACGGTGTTCCATCTTACCACTTTGTGATGGAGGCCAGAACCAACTCATTTATCGATACCATCTACAGATACCGCAGCCGTGTCGACGCGTATGCCAACCGACAGCTGACCCGCTCCCTTCACTACAACAAAAAAACCGAACTCGGCGCAAAAACCAGGGAAGACACGGTCGATTTCGATTGGGATATGAACGTGGCCCGGTTCAACCGAACCGGAACATACCCCGGTGAAAAACCCGTGGTTCAAACCGAACAGCGGCGCATTCCATTGATGCCGGGTGCCTTCGACCCGCTCTCGATTTTTTATTACACGCGCCAGTTGGAGGTCGGTCCCGGAGCGCCGATCGAACGTCCGGTGTCGGACGGCAGAAAGTGCGTGCTGGCGACTGCGATGATTCTCAAACGGGAAACCCTGCAGATAAACGGGAAGGACTACGACACCTATCTGGTGGAACCGGATCTGAAGCATGTGGGCGGCGTTTTTGAGAAAAGCAAAGACGCCAAGATTCAACTCTGGGTTACGGCCGATGAGCGCAGGATACCGGTAAAAATCAAAAGCAAGGTGTACGTCGGCTATTTTACCGGGGAGTTGGTCTCCGCACAATTCCCCGGCGAAGCGGCCGACGGCGGCACCCAGGCTCTCGATACCGGTTCGCGCAAAGACAGCGGATCGTAACGCCGGGAAACGATGCCGGTTGGTAAACCGAAGCCGTCGTCGAATTCTCCAACCTCGATCCGGTCACCCTTTTGTGCTGAACCGACGGTTTTGCCGCGAAATAAAGCCGGGATCGTGTGCCGCAATTCGATAATAAACCACGGGGAAGGCGAGTGAGATGAAAATAATCCTCATTGTGGTGATCGCCGCTGCGCTGGTGCTGGGCGCATTGAACTTTCATTTCATTCTGACAGACAGCGGTCCCCGGGTGCTCCAGAAAACGGCCCTGACCTTCGAGCACACTTTCGTGGATGCAAGAGGTGCAAAGAAATACAAACTGCTGACAACACCGGCCCTTGTGAAAGCCGGTATAAAAGAGATCTTTGAATGACCATCCGAAGAAAATCGTATTTGCCGGCTGCAGCGGCTGTATTTGCCGCTATGGTGATTTTATCCGCACCGGTGGGAGCGAATGACACCATCAAGGTTGGGGTGTATCAGAATAGGCCTTTGACCTTCATTGAACCAGACGGCTCCATAAAGGGATTTTTCATTGATATCCTCGAACACATCGCCACCAAGGAGGGCTGGAAAATCGAATACGTTCCGGATTCCTGGTCGGAGTGCCTGAACAAGATCAAAAAAGGGGAGACGGATCTTTTAGGGGTCATCGCCTATTCCGTGGAGCGAAACAAGCACATCGATTTCACCTATGAGAGCGTATTGACCGAATGGGGACAAGTTTACACCTCCAATGATTCCGGAATTGAATCGATTCTCGATCTGCGGGACAAAAAGATCGCCGTGCTGCAGGCCGACATGCACTTTTTGAGTTTAAAAACGGTGATGAACCAGTTCGGCATTCAGTGCCGTTACATCGAGGCTTTCGAATATGAAGATGTATTGATGCTGACCGAACTGGGTATCTGCGACGCCGGGCTGGTGAGCCAGTTTTACGGAGCACAGTATGAACGCCATTATGACATCACCAAGAGCGCCATCATTCTCAGCCCGCAAAAGCTCTATTGGGCAGCCCCCAAAGACCGGAACTCCCAGATGTTGCTCACCCTCGATTTTCACCTGCGCCGGCTGAAAAAAGATGAGCAATCTTATTATTACCAGGTGCTCAACAAGTGGTTTGGCGTTGATACCGATTCGCCTTACACGTTTTGGATCAAATGGTTCGGCATCGGCGCCGCAGCGTTGCTGCTGTTGTTTGTCGGCGCCAGCCTGATACTGAGCTCCCGGGTGAAGGTTCGCACCCGGGAGCTGTCTGCGAAGACCGAAGCCCTCGAAGGCGAAATCGAGCAGCGCAAGCATGCGGAAAGAGAAAGAGAGCAGCTGGAAACCAAACTGCAAAGGGCTCAAAAAATGGAGGCCCTTGGCACGCTTGCCGGAGGCGTGGCGCACGATTTGAACAACATCCTTTCCGGGTTGGTCAGCTATCCCGAACTGATGCTGGTGGATCTTCCGCAAGAGAGCCGACTGCGAAGACCGATTCAGACCATGAAAGACTCGGGCGAAAAAGCCGCGGCCATCGTTCAGGACCTGCTGACCTTGGCGCGCAGGGGCGTGGCGGTGACCGAGGTGGTCAGTCTCAACCGCATCGCCCGGGAATACCTGATGAGCTTTGAGTTCAGGAGGCTGAAAACAGACTACCCGGCTGTCCGGTTTGAAACCGTTCTCGCTAAAGACTTGCTGCACATCAGCGGATCGCCGGTTCACCTGTCAAAGACGCTGATGAACCTGGTTTCCAATGCGACCGAGGCCATAGCCGAAAGCGGCCATGTGACGATCGAAACGGAAAGTCGATACGTTGACCGTCCTATCAGCGGCTACGATGATGTAGAGGAAGGCGATTACGCCGTGTTGTCGGTAACCGACGACGGCATCGGCATATCTTCTGGCGACACCGAAAGGATCTTTGAACCCTTTTACACCAAGAAAGTCATGGGCCGCAGCGGCAGCGGCCTGGGCATGGCCGTCGTTTGGGGAACGGTAAAGGATCACCAGGGTTATATCGATGTCCAATCCACCAAGGGGCGCGGTACCCGGTTCACACTTTATTTTCCGGTGGTGCGGGAGGCAATGGCATTGCCGAAGCCGAAAGTCAAGCTTGCCGACCTGACCGGCAACGGGGAGCTCATCCTGGTAATCGACGACGTCCGTCAGCAAAGGGAAATTGCCTCGGATATGCTGGAAAAGATCGGTTACAGGGTCACGACGGCCCATAGCGGCGAAGATGCTGTTGCGTATCTACGTCAGCACACGGTCGATCTTTTGGTGCTGGACATGATCATGGAGCCCGGCATGGACGGTCTGGAAACCTACCGGCAGATACTGGCCATCCATCCCGGCCAGAAAGCCGTCATTGCCAGCGGATTTTCCGAGACAGACCGGGTAAAAGAGGCCCAGCGCCTGGGGGCGGGGATGTATGTGAAAAAACCCTACACCCTGGAGAAGATCGGCCAGGCCGTCAAGGAGCAGCTGAATGCCGAATGATCTGCATCCAGGTGCATTTTCCGCCTGCCGGGGTTCCGACCGAAATCTTTACCGGGGTATTCTTTTCAGGCTGTGGTCCGAAAAGATCTTGTACAGCGGGTTTTCATAAAATCCGGGGATTCGATAGATCTGATTTCTTTCCGGATCGGTGTCGGTTTCCAGGATGCGCCATCGCTGTCCGTCATACGCCCGAACCCACATGTGTCCGTTGGAGATCCCGGCATACGCATCCACGCCCGCTGCCGTCAGGGCCGACACCAGCAGAATGGACAGGTTTTTGCAATCGCCTTTTCCGGCCCGGATGGTTTCTCTGACCGGCGCCCAGATTTCAGGCTCCGGTAAATAATCAAACCGTTGCCGGACCACCTCCACGATGGCCTCGATTGTCGTGCCGCCGCCCGAAGCCGGGTCGGCGATCACTTCCGCAAGCAGAGCGGTGGCCGCCGGATCTATCAGGGTCTGAACCCTGGCACTCCCACCGGCCGTATCCACTACGAATTCCACCGGTCGGTACTGCTCGGTATACGTTCGGTTCAACACTTCAATGTTCTGCGCCACATACTCCGTATAGGTATCCGCATCCCAGGGGCTGAGGCCGGGCACCCGGTCATTGGGGATGACGCACGTCAGCCGGGAGCAACCGGCGCTTGAACCGATCAAGCAAAACAGCAATCCGATCAAGGCATTGCGCCTGCGGCGGTCTTTTTTACCATTTCGATGCACACATAGGGTTGGCATTTTATCGACTATAGAGGCGATGAAGATACGGTCGGAATTGGATCCGGTCCAGCCGGTTCATTTCTTCCAGGATCGATTCGGCCCGCTGGATCATGTAGCCCGACGGTCTGTCCAGTCGCATCCGCTTCGGATTGGGCAGAACCGCTGCCAGCAGGGCGCATTCGTAGCGCCGGAGCCTGCGGGGCGGCTTGTGGAAGTATGCTCTGCTGGCTGCTCCGATACCGTATACCCCCTCGCCGAATTCGGCAATATTCAGATAAACCTCCAAGATCCGCCGTTTCGACCACAACAATTCGATCAGGACTGCAAAGTATGCTTCGATTCCCTTGCGGACGAAGCTTTTACCGTTCCAGAGGAACAGGTTCTTGGCGACCTGCTGGGTGATGGTGCTGGCCCCGCGGTACCGCACTCCCTTTTGTCTCTGATCCCAGGCCTCGGCAATCGACTCACGATCGAATCCCCAGTGACCCGGAAATTTCTGATCTTCAGCAGCCACCACCGCCAGCGGCGCGTGGGGGGATATCCGCCGCCAGTGTTCCCATCGGTGCATCACCCTCCCGGAGTTCCGCT
>JAHEIV010000186.1 GCA_024639205.1 Deltaproteobacteria bacterium
TTCTGGTTGGCGGGTTAACCACAAACGCGTTGAACGCATTTGGCGTCAGGAGGGGTTAAAGGTCCCTAAGAAGCAGCCCAAACGGGCTCGATTATGGCTAAATGACGGATCCTGCGTCAGGTTGCGTCCGAGCCATCGCAATCATGTCTGGTCCTATGATTTTGTGATGGATCGGACCCATGACGGCAGGCCGATCAAAATCCTGACGCTCATAGACGAATACAGTCGTCACTGTCTGGCTCTGGTGGTGGCTCGCAGTATCAAAAGCGATGACATTTTACACTGTGTAAGCAATCTGTTTTTGGTTTACGGGATACCTGAAAATATCAGATCCGATAATGGACCGGAATTTACAGCCAAGGCTGTACGCAGATGGCTGGAACGAGTTGGAGTAAAAACCGCCTTTATCGAGCCAGGCAGTCCGTGGGAAAACGGTTATAATGAGAGTTTTAATGGCAAGCTAAGGGATGAGCTGCTGAATCGAGAAATCTTTTTTAATCTAAAAGAGGCCAAGGTTCTCATCGAGAACTGGAGAAAAGAGTACAACACCGTTAGACCGCACAGCAGTCTTGACTATAAGCCACCAGCACCAGAGGCTGTCCAACCTTTGATCTTTGAGCCTTTTTGGTTTACAGCGGATAGGGAAAATAGACACTCGATTCTAACTTAACAATTGGTACAAATACCGGGGGCAGGTCAGCTTGATCAAAGAAAAAGGGGTTAGTCACTGACCTGACTAACCCCTTTAAGACATTGAACATTTACTGGTGCCGAGGGACAGAATCGAACTGCCGACACGGGGATTTTCAGTCCCCTGCTCTACCGACTGAGCTACCTCGGCACAACCAAAATTAGACTGCTCTACCTATTCGATGGCCGCTGTTTTGTCAAGATTTTTTTGCCCCAGATCACCGTACAAAAACTGCAGCAGGGAAACGGCCACCACGGCAGCGGTGTCTGCCCGCAGGATGCGCGGGCCCAAACCGGCGATGACAAACCCGGCCGCCCTGGCGGCCTCGATCTCGGCGGTCGAAAACCCACCCTCGGGTCCGATTGCCGTAAATATCCGCCGAAGGACACCGGTTTGCGTCAGAACGGATTCACAGGACAGGAAGGCCGGCTCGCTTTCATAAAAAACCACCCGCAGATCGTACGGTTGACCCTCGTCGAGCATTTTTTCAAAGGAGACCGCCGGCCGGATTTTCATCACCCGTCCCCTCCGGCACTGCTTGATGGCCTCCCGGCTGATTCTCTTCCAGCGTTCGCTCCGGGCAGCCAGTCTGCGCTGATCAGGTTTGGGTATTGCGTGCTGGGAGCTAAACGGCAGCCACTCGCATACACCCAGTTCGGTGAGCTGGCGCACGATGCGATCCATTTTGCGATCTTTGAGCATGGCCTGGGCCACGGTTACAGTGAGCGGCGACTCGCCCTGTGATGGTTGCCCGGAAAGCACCCGCACCTGAATTCCTTCCGGCAGAACGGTCTCGATGGTGGCGGTATATTCCATGCCACGACCGTCATACAGGCCGATCATATCCCCCGGGCCCAATCGCAGTACGTTTTTCATATGCCGGGTGTCCGGGCCGTCGATCAGAAAAGTTTCGTCCGCCGAACGAATTTTCTCACAAAGAAAGTAGCGCATGACCGTATCGAATCGCAAGTATCTGAAAATCCAATTATCTTGACTTAGAGGGCACCATATGGTAATCTATCTGAAATATATAGAAATATTCAATACTTTTTTGGTGTGAGGGCCAAGATGGAGAAAAATATCGAGCCGGGCTCGGCAAAAGATAAAAAATCGAAGGAAGACGAGGATATCCTCGAACTTGCTGAAGAATTACTCAACAGCTCAGACGATGAAATCATCGGTCTGGATGAGAACGCTGTTGTGACCGCCGACGAGGATGATGATGTGATCGATCTCACCGATGTCTCGGACCAGCCACTGACCGATGAAGACGAAATCCTCGATTTGACCAGTGAACTCCAGCAGTCGGAGCCGGACAATGACATAACGATCGCCGAAGACGACGAAATTATGGAGCTGGAGGATATCACCGACGTTTCAGCCGACACTGAAGTGGCCATTCTTGAATTGGACGAGGCCATCGACGCGCTCGGCGAAACCAAAGAAGAGAGCGTGACCTTAGATGATATCGCGACAGAACCGGAAGAAACCATCATCGATCTGCACGATACCGCTGAAGCGGAAGAATCGGCCCCCGGCAGTGAACCTGCTTCGGCCACCCCGGCATTTACGATAGAAACTGATACCATCGAACTCACCGACTCGGACCGCGTGTCGCTGGAACAGGAGTTTGGCTTCGAAACCGAAGACGAGGGTCTCCCGGAAGTCGCTGCAATTGAGGATGTACCGGCCGAAGAAGACTTGCTGTCCGGAACGACCGATCAGGATCTGGCCGACACGATCGATCTTACCGATACTCTCGACGATACAAACGAGGTTTCACCCGCCCAGCAGCCGACAGAATTTCCGGAAGAGCCGATAGAGCTCACTGACGATGATCGCGCAACGCTGGAAGAAGAACTCGGCGCCGACACCGGAGATGACATTTCCATCGATATGGCCGACACAGTGGAAGCAACCGAGCTCGAAGATCAGCAATCGGAACTACCGGGCGAGGCGCCCGAGCCACTCACAGCAGCGGCTCCTGAAGAAGAAGTCCATATGGATGCAGAGAGTCCGGCCCCGGATGAGATCGGTTGGGATCAACCGGAGCAGGAACCGATCGCAGAGGCGGAAATCCGATTTGACGCCGAAGAGTTGTCCATGACCGATGACGCCGACGAGGAACCGGCAGCGCTGGGCATCGACTCGGAAGATGAATTGACCGAATCCCCACCCGACGCTTTGCAGCAGACCATGGAGCTTGCCGATGTGAACGGCGAGGCTCTGCAGGCGGAAATTGATAGCGAAACCGCAGATCCGGTGTTCGCCGCCGGTGAGCCGCAGGAAGTGGTTTCCGAAGAAATTCTTGATGTTGGCCTGGATGAGGACAATGTTCTGCTGCCGGATGAACCGATGCCGGAAGAAACCGACGCTTCTCTGGCCGTCGAAGGACTCGGTCTGACCGAAGAGCCTGCCGCAGATATGATGGAGCCGGGCGTTTCCGGATCGGAAGAATTTACGATCGGCTCCCCGGAAGACGCACCTGAAGATGAGGGGCTGCTGACCGCCGAAGCCCTGACGGGCGCAGATATGGAGCCGGGCAGTGACATAAGCATTTCAGCAGACACGCCCTCCGGGACAACCTTTGATCCGGAGGAAGAAGGTTCCGCCCTCGAGGATGCCGCCCCAACAGTCGCCAACGGAATGAGTGTCGATTTCGATCAGACCGAAAACTTTGAGCAATCGGATCTGCACAAGGATGCCGATCCGATATCGATCCGGGTAAAAGAGCCGACAACCGAAGACAATGCGGATGAAGACGCACTGCTGAACAAAGTGTTTGAACCGCAGCCGGATGCCGAGCTACCAAAGGATCTGGAACAGACCGTCGAACGGGTTGTCGGCAAGATGCTTGCCGACAAGATTGAAGTCATCCTTGCCGATGCGATCGAAACGGCGGTGGAAAAGGAAATCGGCCGGCTGAAGCAACTGTTGCTCGATGACCTCAACCGGCTGGAGTAGCCGTCCACTGGAGCGCCGCCGTCACCCGCTGCAGGTAATATTTTCTCCACCGCGCAAAGGCGCCCATGCGGCGACCTGAGCGCGCCAGTGCCGCATGAACAGGCTCGCCACTCCGTTCATCAGCCCTTTCAGCAAAACGACCGGACACCCGCCAGTATGGATTTTCCATTTTATCTGTTGAAAAATGGAGCCGGTTCTAATAAAGAGCGAAGCCTGAGGTCCATCATTCGCAAGGCCGATGATAAGCCTCGGCGAACCGCAGCGTTCACAAAACCCTTGCAGCCGTGGTTTCGACTGAAAATATCTGAAGGAGTCTGTCAGCATGAATAAAGAAACGCTGCGTAAAGGCTACGAACCCCGCGATGTCGAACAGCGCTGGTATTCGTACTGGGAGAAGGATAAACTGTTCGCGGCCAAGAAGGACGGCTCCCGGAAAGGCTATTCCATCGTCATACCGCCGCCGAATGTGACCGGCGTTCTGCACATGGGCCATGCGCTGAACAACACGCTGCAGGACATTCTGTGTCGCTACCGCCGGCTTCGCGGCGACAACGTGCTGTGGATGCCGGGCACCGATCACGCTGGAATCGCCACTCAGAATGTCGTCGAAAAAGCACTGGCGGAGGAAGGTACGGATCGTCACCAACTCGGCCGCGATAAGTTCATCGAGGCGGTCTGGCAGTGGCGGGAGAAGTACGGCAGCGCCATCATCAACCAGCTCAAACGCCTGGGTGCGTCGTGTGACTGGGACCGCGAGCGCTTTACAATGGACGAGGGCCTTTCGAACGCGGTCCGCAAGGTCTTTGTGCAGCTGTACGAGGAAAACCTGATATACCGCGGAAACTACATCATCAACTGGTGCCCGCGCTGTGCCACCGCCCTGGCGGACCTGGAGGTGGAACACGAGGAGATCGATGGAAACCTGTATCATATCCGCTACCCGTTCGAAGGCGATTCGGACGGACTGGTGGTGGTGACCACCCGACCGGAAACCATGCTGGGCGATACGGCAGTGGCGGTCCACCCGGATGATGAACGCTACCGCTCGCTGTCGGCATCTCACGTGATCTTGCCGTTGATGAACCGCCGCATTCCCATTATCGCAGATGATTACGTCGATCTGTCCTTTGGAAGCGGAGCGCTGAAGGTGACACCGGCGCACGATCCGAACGACTATGAAATCAGTTTGAGGCATGACCTGCCCCTGGTCAAGGTAATCGACGACAACGGCCGGATGACGGCCGAGGCGGGCCGATTCGAAGGAATGGACCGGTTTGAATGCCGCAAGGCCGTGGTGGAAGCACTCCAAACAGAGGGTCTCCTGCAGAAAATCGAGCCTTACCGGCACAGTGTCGGCCACTGTTATCGATGTAAAAAGGTGATCGAGCCCAACTTGTCACGTCAGTGGTTCGTCAAGGCCAAACCGCTGGCGGAAAAGGCTGTCGCTGCGGTTGAAACCGGTCAAACCCGCATCGTTCCGGAGGTGTGGACCAGCACATACTATGATTGGATGAACAACATCCGCGATTGGTGCATCTCCCGTCAGATCTGGTGGGGGCATCGCATTCCGGCGTGGACCTGCGAAGACTGCGACCATCTCATCGTGGCCATGGAGGAGCCGTCCGAATGCCCCACCTGCAAGGGCAGCCGACTGGCACGCGAAACCGATGTGCTCGACACCTGGTTCAGTTCCGCCCTGTGGCCCTTCTCCACTATGGGGTGGCCGGATCAAACCGCGCTGTTGAAAACCTTCTACCCGACCTCGGTGCTGGTGACCGGATTCGACATCCTGTTTTTCTGGGTCGCGCGAATGATGATGATGGGTATCCACTTCATGGATGATGTCCCGTTCAAAGATGTCTATGTGCACGCACTGGTTCGCGATGCGGAAGGCAAAAAAATGAGCAAGTCGAAAGGCAATGTCATCGATCCGCTGGTGGTGATCGACACCTACGGAACGGACGCCTTTCGATTCACCCTGGCTGCCTTTGCCGCACAGGGCCGCGACATCAAAATGTCGGAAAAGCGCATCGAAGGATACCGGCACTTTATCAATAAGCTGTGGAATGCGGCTCGGTTGTCGCTAACCCACATCGATAAAAGCTACAGCTCGTTTAAGACCACCGATCGGTCGCTGCCGGACCGCTGGATCCTATCGCGCCTGCGCCGTACCATCGAAGCGGTGGAAAACGCGCTGACCACCTATCGCTTCAACGATGCCGCCGCAACGCTGTACAGCTTCGTCTGGCACGAGTTCTGCGACTGGTACCTGGAAGCCGTCAAACCCTCGCTTTACGGTAACGAGGGACCGCAGCGCCGGCAGGCAGCACTGACGGTTCTGTGGCGGGTTCTGCATGACACCCTTATACTGCTTCACCCGTTCGTTCCATTTGTCACCGAAGAAATCTGGCACCAGCTGCCCGGCACGAAGGGGTCGATCATGCGGGCAGAGTTTCCATCCGATGCCGCAGACTATTCCGAAGTCTCGCCGGATCGCGAGGCCGAGACCGACATGGCCCAGCTGATCAACACGATCACCGGCATCCGCAACGTTCGCGGCGAGATGGACCTGCCGTTTTCCCTGGAGCTGGATGTCACGATTC
>JAHEIV010000187.1 GCA_024639205.1 Deltaproteobacteria bacterium
ATGAAAGGATCGCAACAATGGGCGTAGTGGGAGACAAATTAAAAGAGCTCAGAGAGCTGGAAGAGAAGGTCCGGCAGATGGGTGGCGCAAAGGCGGTTGCCAAGCACAAAGAAAAAGGCAAACTGACCGCCCGGGAGCGGCTGAAGTTGCTTTTTGACAAGGGGAGTTTTCGGGAAATCGACATGTTTGTGGAGCACCGCTGCGTGAATTTCGGCATGGAAGGCGTTGCAATCCCCTCCGACGGTGTCATCACCGGTCACGGTCTGGTAGACGGCCGGCCGGTATTTGCCTTTTCGCAGGATTTTACCGCCCGCGCGGGCAGCCTGGGCGAGATGCATTCGCGCAAGATCTGCAAGGTCATGGACCTGGCCATGAAGGCCGGAGTGCCCTTTGTCGGCATGAATGATTCGGGCGGGGCGCGGATCCAGGAGGGGGTCGATGCGCTCTCGGGATACGGTCAGATATTTTACCGCAATTCGGTGGCCTCCGGAGTGATCCCGCAGATATCGGCCATCATGGGCCCGACGGCCGGCGGCGCGGTTTACTCGCCGGCCATGACCGACTACGTATTCATGGTCAAAAACACCAGCTACATGTTCATCACCGGCCCGGAGGTGATCAAAGCGGTGACCGGAGAAGAGATTTCCTTCGAGGATTTGGGCGGGGCGATGAGCCATAACGAGAAGAGCGGGGTAGCCCATTTTGCCTGCGAGAATGATGAAGACACCATCGGCCAGATCAAGCGGCTGCTGTCTTTTTTACCCTCAAACAACATGGAAGATCCCCCGGTTGTGAACGCCGGCGACAATCCGAACCGCACCGATGCGGCGCTAAACGCCATTATACCGGACAATCCCAATCAGTCCTATGACGTCAAAGACGTGATCGGCAGCATCGTTGACAAGGGCGATTTTTTCGAACCGCACCAGCATTTTGCCAAGAACATGATCGTGTGTTTCGCGCGCATGAACGGGCGCACGATCGGGATCATCGCCAACCAGCCCAAGGTACTGGCCGGTTGCCTGGACATCGATGCCTCTGACAAGGCCACGCGGTTTATCCGTTTCTGCGATGCGTTCAACATCCCGCTTTTGACCATCGCCGATGTGCCGGGATACCTTCCCGGCAGCCAGCAGGAGTGGGGGGGGATCATCCGCCACGGCGCTAAACTTCTGTGGTGCTATTCGGAGGCCACGGTGCCCAAGCTGCTGCTGATCACGCGCAAGGATTACGGCGGCTCCTATCTGGCGATGTGCTCCAGGGACCTTGGGGCGGACATGGCGCTGGCCTGGCCGACGGCCGAGATCGCGGTGATGGGGGCCGCCGGGGCCGCGAACATCATTCATCGCAAGGAAATAAAGGCCGCCGCCGATGCGGGCGCCAAACGCAAGGAGAAAATCCAGGAGTACGAAGCGCTTTTCTCCAACCCCTACCGGGCGGCAAACCGGGGCTACATCGATGCGATCATCGAGCCCAGTCAGACGCGGCCGCGCCTGATCGAGGCGCTCGAGATCATGTGCAACAAACGTGAACTGCGGCCGCCGAAGAAACACGGCAATATTCCTTTGTAGAAATCGGTTAGCCCGTTAGCCGGTTAGATGAAACGACCGGTTTTCTTTGTAGAGCTTAAAACGCTGAAAGCGTCGAACGGAGTGATCATGGCACCGGATAGAAAAAAGGCAGCGGCGATCGCCGCAGTGATGAATTACATCAAAAGCGAGGAAGAAATGATCTGCGCCCAGGCCGCGGCCGGACGCGGCGCCGGGCCGCAGGCCGCAGGGCCGGTTTCTGTCAACCTGTGGGGCGTGAGCGGTCGGCAGGCGATGATGCAGATGCGCAATTTAATGCAGCTGCGAAGCTTTCACGGCACGAACACCCGCTAGCCCGCATGTTTCATAAATATTTTTTGGCATTTTTTATCCAACCGTTGGGATACAAAATATGGACCGAAACTTACCGGCAGAATAGTATTTAACCCGTAGATATTAAGTGTTTTTTGCAGATGCGCTGAAAAATATTCATGAAATATGCGGGTGTGGCCAACTACCAAATTGAGGAAATACATATAAGAGGAGAAGCATAAGATGCACGACCACGATCAAGTCAAAGGCAGCCAGATGAATTACAGCATAGACCGGCCCAAGGCGCAGAATCCGGTGAGAATCGAAGACCTGACCCTGCGTGACGGGCATCAGTCTCTTTTCGCCACCCGCGGGCGCACCGAAGACATGATCCCGGTGGCCGAGATGATGGACGAGGTGGGCTTCTGGGCGGTGGAGACCTGGGGCGGTGCCACCTTCGACACGATGCACCGTTTTTTAAACGAAGATCCGTGGGAACGGATCCGCACGCTCAAGCGCTACATCAAGAAGACACCGTTTTCGATGTTGCTGCGGGCGCAGAACCTGGTGGGCTACCGCAACTATGCCGACGATCTGGCCAGGGCCTTCGTGGACCGTGCCTGCGCCAACGGAATGGATGTGTTCCGGACCTTCGATGCCCTGAACGATTACCGCAATTTTGAGACCGTGGTGCCGGTGATCAAAGAGAACGGCAAGCACTTCCAGGGCTGTATCTGCTACACCTTGACCGAACCGCGCCTGGGCGGGGAGGTGTACAACCTGGACTATTACGTGCAGAAGGGCAAAGAGCTGGAGGCCATGGGGGCCGACACGGTTTGCGTCAAGGACATGGCCGGGCTGATCGCGCCCTACGATGCGTATGAGGTCATCAAGGCGCTGAAGGCGGCGGTCAAGGTGCCGGTTCACCTTCACAGCCACTTCACCTCCGGAATGTCGCCGATGAGCATGCTCAAGGCGATCGAGGCCGGGGTGGACATCATCGATACCGTCATGACGCCGTATGCTTACCGGACATCGCATGCGGCCATCGAGCCTCTGGTGATGACGCTGCTGGGAACAAACCGAGATACGGGCTTTGACATCAAACTTTTGGCCCGCATCAATGAAATCCTTGAAAAGGAAGTGCTGCCCAAGTACAAGCACCTGCTGGACGACTCGAAGATGTCGATCATCGACATCAATGTGCTGCTGCACCAGACTCCGGGCGGGATGCTTTCCAACCTGGCCAACCAGCTGCGGGAAATGGATGCCCTGGACCGGATCGGCGATGTTTACAAAGAGCTGCCGCGGGTACGCAAAGAGCTGGGTCAGATACCGCTGGTGACCCCCACCAGCCAGATCGTGGGTATCCAGACGGTCAACAACGTGCTGTTTGACGACGAGAAGGAGCGCTACAAAATGATCACGGGCCAGGTCAAGGACCTGTGCTACGGGCTGTACGGCAAAACAGCGGTACCGATCGATGCGGAAGTGCAGAAAAAGGCTCTGAAAGGCTACCCGCGGGGCGAAGAGCCGATTACCGTGCGCCCGGCCGAGGTGCTCGAGCCGGAACTGGAAAAGGCCAAGGCCGAAACCGAAGGGTTGGCCGCGGACCTGGATGATGTGATTCTGTACGCGATATATCCGGTGACCGGTAAGCGGTTTCTCAAATGGAAATACGGTAAAGAGGAACCGCCGGCGGAAGTGCGGCCGCGGAGCCTGGAGCAGGCCCGCAAAGAAGAGGAGCTGATCAAGAAAGCCAAAGCGGGTCTGCTGGTCGAAAAAAGCGGCAAGAGTGCCGGACCGCCCAAGGGTGAGGCCCTGCGCACCTTCAACGTGTACGTGGATGACGAATACTTCGAGGTCGGGGTAGACGAAGTCGGCGGATCGCCGGTGCTCAGCTACATTCAGCAGATGCCGGCCATGCCGGCCGCACCGATGATGATGCCGGCGGCGGCACCTCCCGCAGCGGCGGCCAAGGCGGCGCCGGCCCCAGCGGCTGCGGCTGCAGAAGCGGCGCCCGCAGCGGTGCCCGCGGCCGCAGATGTTGAAGGCACGGCGCTCAAGGCCCCGATGCCGGGCATGATCGTCAACTACCAGAAAAAGATGGGCGATGCGGTCAGCGAGGGCGAAACGGTGGTGGTCCTCGAGGCGATGAAAATGGAAAACGCCCTGCCGGCCCCGGTCAGCGGCACCATCAAGGCCATTAACTATGCCAGCGGCGATTCGGTGCAAAAGAACGATGTGCTGGCGATCATCGGCTGATTTTCTATGCGGGGATCGCTTTTATCCCGCACATTCTGCGCTATTTTTCTGAATTGTTTGTGAGGCATGCCTTATGGATACCTCACAAACAATTCAGCCCTCGCCTTGATCATGGGAAAATTTCCCGACTCTGAAACGATTTAAATCGGCCGGGTTGTTCGGACAGGCATCAGGGAAGAGATGAATAGAAAACCGGAGCAACCATTACCTTCGGGAACCAGCTTCATCGGTTCTTCGTTTTCGTTTCCAATGAAGTTTTTGCAAAATCATACCCTTTTTCATAATTGTGTTCCACAATAAGGAATTGCGGTATAAGTGGTTGTAGAAAAAAACGTTCGAATAACGGGACGTTTTTTTGACACCCGCTAATTCACCTCCGGTATCGATAAAATGCGGTTATTAGGGAAGGAGCGAAGGAGATGAAGATTCACGAGTATCAGGCCAAGGAATTGTTCAAGAAATTCGGAGTCCCGGTTCCTGAAGGCGGCATTGCATTCTCGATGGATGAAGCCAAATCAGTGGCCGAGAATCTCGGTGGTTATCCGGTTGTCGTAAAGGCCCAGATCCATGCCGGCGGTCGTGGAAAAGGGGGTGGGGTCAAGCTGGCCAACTCTCTTGAGGAAACCGAAGATCTGACAGGGCAGATTCTTGGCATGACGTTGGTAACCCACCAGACAGGGCCGGAGGGCAAGCTGGTGAAAAAGGTATTGGTGGAACAGGGGCTCAATATAGTCAAAGAACTCTACCTGAGCATCATTCCGGACCGGTCGACGGCTCAGATCGTCATCATGGTCAGCGAAGCCGGCGGTATGGATATCGAGGCCGTGGCCGAGAAGAGCCCGGAGAAAATTATAAAAGTCTCGATCAACCCGCTCCAGGGAATTCAATCCTACCACTGCCGAGAGGCGGCATTCGGATTGAATCTGCCGCCGGCAGCAATCAAGCCATTTTCTATCATGCTGGTCAACCTGTACAAAATGTTTGTAACGTATGACTGCTCGTTGGTGGAAATCAATCCGTTGGTATTGACGGCCAAAGATGCCGTGATTGCCCTGGATGCCAAGGTCAATTTTGATGACAATGCCCTTTTTCGCCACAAGGATATTTTGGAATACCGCGATCTGGACGAAGAGGATCTACTGGAGGTCGAAGCATCGAAGTACAATTTGAATTATATCAATCTGGACGGCAACGTCGGCAACATGGTCAACGGTGCCGGCCTGGCCATGGCAACCATGGATATTATCAAATTGGCGGGGGCCGAACCGGCGAACTTTCTGGATGTCGGCGGCGGTGCCAGTGCCGAGATGGTGGAGAACGGGTTTCGGATCATTCTGAGCGACAAGAACGTCAAGGGGATCCTCATCAATATCTTCGGTGGTATACTCAGGTGTGACGTTCTCGCCCAGGGTGTTGTAGAGGCCGCCAAAAAAACCGGCATTAACGTGCCGGTTGTCGTGCGGATGGAAGGGACCAATGTCAAGGAAGGCCGGCGAATCCTGGCCGCCTCCGGTTTGAACCTGACAACGGCGGTTGATCTCAAAGATGCCGCGCAGAAGGTGGCCGACATCGTACAAAAGTGAATTTATACCGCTTTTCATAATTATGTTCCGAAATAAGGAATGGCGCTATAAGTGGTCGTAGAAAAAAACATTCAAATAACGGAACATTTCTTTGACAACCGCTATATCAGCCCTGTCTGCTGAACATTCTTGCGACCACTCATTCTTAGAGATACGTGTCAGTTGTAGGTTTCAGCCAATAAAACAGAAGGGCAGCTGGTTGATCGACAAATGGACCGACCGGCAAAACGCTCCCAATTTCATTGAATGACTGGAACGTCAAAGGTCTCAACCCTACGGTCAAGCTGAAGAGGTATAACAATGAGTATTTTTGTAGACAAAAACACGCGGGTTGTGGTTCAGGGTATTACCGGCCGAGAAGGCATGTTTCACACCAGGCAGTGCTTTGAGTACGGCACCAATGTCGTTGCCGGGGTTACGCCGGGAAAAGGCGGACAGAAAATGGATGCCGTACCGGTTTTCAATACGGTGAAAGAAACCGTCAAGGAAACCGGAGCCGATTGCGCCATGATTTTCGTACCGCCCCCTTTTGCCGCTGACGCCATTATGGAATCTGTGGACGCCG